>NZ_WXWH01000001.1:0-16578 GCF_009904905.1 Vibrio sp. V30_P3S12P165
TCGCATTATAGAGAACCGTTTAATCTTGGCAAGCGTTATTTAATGAAAATAGTAAAAATAATACTTAAAGGGGCATTTTTTAGCCAACCCCTTATTTATCCAATTTTATCAATACAAAGCCAACACGTTACCCACAAAGTTATGCACATTTATGCCTTTATATTCCAGAACCATGATCTTCTTTCACTTCTTCATGAAGGCCACATTCCCGTTTTAAACCGAAAAATCGAGTCTCTTCTTCATTCATTCCTGGTTTCCATTGCCGAGTGGTATGCCAGTCACCAACCGAAAGATAACCTTGCTCCCATAATGGATGGTACGGAAGGTTATTCTCTTTTAAATAGTAATGAACCTCTTTATTACTCCAGTCGATCACTGGTAAAAATTTAAAAACATTATTTTGAATTGAAAGAATCGGTAAATTGGCTCGCGATTGAGACTGCTCGCGGCGTAGGCCAGAAAACCATGTACTGACCCTAAGCTCATCAAAAGCTCGACGTAGCGGCTCTACTTTATTGATAGCGTTATAACGCTCAATACCCTTAATCCCTTGCTCCCAAAGCTTACCGTATTTAGCTTCCTGCCAAGCAGGTGTCAGCTCTGCGCTTACAACATGCAAGTTCAAGTTGAGACTTTCGGTTAATTGATCGATGAATTGATACGTTTCTGGGAACAAATACCCAGTATCAGTCAAAATAACCTGAATATCAGGTTTGATTTGCGAAACCAAATGCAACATTAATGCTGCTTGAATGCCAAAACTCGATGAAAGTACATGACTCCCTTCAAGATGTTCGAAAGCCCATGCAACGCGCTGCTGAGCGGTCAGTGTCTCAAGATAGCCATTTAACTCGGCAAGGTAGAGCGTTTGCTCGACCTTACTCAATGTTAATAGATGCTCAAGCTCGAGGGTTAAAATAGGACGCTTAGGCATAAAAATCCCTCTTAGAGATAACCACCTCTTCTATAATTCCGACACGAATAGTAAAGTCACCAAATCCTTCATCAGCATTTCGCTCATCTGCCCAACGGCCAATCAATGCATCCAGCTCTTGTAAGATCTGCCGATCAGTAATGTTCTCTTTATACATTTTAGGGATACGAGTTCCCGCTCGATTGCCCCCTAAATGAAGATTGTAACGCCCCGGTGCTTTGCCAACTAAGCCGACTTCGGCAAGCATTGCACGTCCACAGCCATTCGGACATCCTGTAACACGCAAGATAATATTGTCTTCTTTTGGTAAGCCATGCTTGCTCAGGAGATTCTCGATATCGGTGACAAACTGAGGCAAAAAGCGCTCAGCTTCGGCCATCGCCAATGGACAAGTTGGGAATGACACACAGGCCATCGAATTCTTACGCTGCTCGCTGACCTGATCATTGATTAAACCATGTAGCCGAGCGATCTGTTCAATCTCTGCTTTATCTTCCGCTGCCACGCCAGCGACAATCAGATTTTGATTGGCTGTCATACGAAAATCACCCTGATGGATCTTAGCGATTTCAGCGACACCGGTTTTCAATGGTTTACCTGGGAAGTCCAATAAACGGCCATTTTCAATAAACAGCGTTAGGTGATGCTTACCGTCAATACCTTCTATCCAACCGATGCGATCGCCACGTTCGGTAAATTGATAGGGACGACTTGGCGCAAATTGAATACCTGCACGTTTTTCAACTTCAGCTTTAAAGACCTCAACACCCACTCTATCTAAAGTGTATTTGGTTTTGGCGTTTTTACGATTAGAGCGGTTACCCCAGTCACGCTGAGTTGTGATCACTGCTGCTGCAACCTCTAAGGTTTTCTCTAAAGGAATAAAGCCAAAATCATCCGCACGGCGCGGATAGGTTGACGTATCGCCATGCGTCATCGCCAAACCGCCGCCCACCAGCACATTGAAACCAACTAATTTGCCATGCTCAGCAATCGCGACAAAATTCAGATCATTGGCATGAACGTCGACATCATTTTGCGGCGGGATCACCACTGTCGTTTTAAACTTACGTGGTAGATAGTGCTGACCTAAAATAGGCTCATCATCTTCTGTGGTTTCTACCTTTTCGCCATCCAACCAAATTTCGGCGTAAGCACGCGTTTTCGGTAATAGATGTTCACTGATTTTTTTCGCCCACTGATAAGCTTCTTGGTGCAATTCAGATTCGACAGGGTTTGAAGTACACAACACATTGCGGTTCACATCACCAGCCGTAGCAATCGAATCAATACCAATGCTATTCAGCGTTTGGTGCATCAACTTAATATTAGGCTTTAACACGCCATGAAACTGAAACGTCTGCCGCGTAGTTAAACGAATGCTGCCATAAAGAGAATGCTCACTAGCAAACTTATCTATCGCCAACCACTGCTGAGGAGTAATAATCCCTCCCGGCATACGAGCTCGTAACATCACATTATGTAGAGGCTCTAATTTTTGCTTGGTTCGTTCGTTACGAATATCGCGATCATCTTGCTGATACATACCGTGAAAACGGATCAACTGAAAATTATCCGCGCTAAATCCACCGGTAATACGATCTTGCAGATCCTGCTCGATCGTACCCCGTAAAAAATTACTTTCTCGCTTTAAACGTTCGTTATCCGAGAATGGCCCCAATACTTGGCCTAATACTTCTTGCTGTGGCGATTGTGGTTTAGTGCTCATTAGTAAACATCCCTTTGGTAACGCTTCGCTTTACGTAAATCATTAATAAATTGTTCTGCTTGATCTTTGTCTAAACCACCTTGCTGGATGGCAATCGTAATCAGAGCTTGATGAACATCTTTCGCCATATACTGAGCGTCGCCACATACATAAAGGTAAGCTCCTTGTTCAATCCATTGCCAAACTTGCTCAGCTTGTTCTAACAAACGATGTTGCACATAAACTTTTTCATGTTGATCTCGGCTGAATGCCACATCCAAACGGGTTAACACACCAGATTTAAGGTATTTCTGAAACTCAAGCTGATAGAGAAAATCTTGGGTAAAGGTGCGATCGCCAAAAAATAACCAGTTTTTCCCCGGCGCAGCCCGATTATCTCGCTCTTGAATAAAACTGCGGAAAGGCGCAATCCCGGTTCCGGGGCCAATCATAATAATTGGCGTATTATCATCTTCTGGGAGTTTGAAATGGTTATTGGCTTCTACAAAGATTTTTACCTGCTCGCCTTCAGCCAATTGATGAGCAATAAAGCTCGATGCACCACCTTGACGCAGCTCGTCATTAACCGAATATTCAACCACGGCAACGGTGAGATGTACTTCTTCATCCACTTCCGATTGGCTAGAAGCGATTGAATATAATCGAGGGGTTAATCGGCGCAGTAAACCGATCAACTGATCAGCCGACAAGGCACATTTTTTCTCTTTTAATACATCAATAATTTGCGTCTGCGCTGAATACTCACGAAGCTTGTCTTTATTTTCGACCAGTTTTTGCAACTTTTTACTGACTGACAATTCGGCATATTGACTAATAAACTGAGGGTTAGATGCAGTGATCTCATAATGGTAAACTAACGCATCATAGACAGTGCATGGCGAGCCGTCGACTGCAACCTGCTCATCACCAGTTAAACCGACCAGCGTTAAGATCTGTTGCACTAATTGAGGATTGTTCTCATACCAGACACCCAGTGCATCACCAGGCTGATAAGTTAACCCTGAATCGGTTAAATCGATCTCAATGTGTCGTACCTCTTTTCCGGAGTCACGACCGGTAATTTTTTGGCTAGTTAACAAGGTAGCCACATATGGATTTTGTTTTGAATAGCTCGCTTGCTTGGCATCAATTTGACTAAGCGGAAGCTGTACAACCTGCCCCTGATCAGAAGATAGAGCTTGTTGCACCACTTGTAGCGCTTTCGCCTGCCATTCAGCCGCGGGTTGCGCGTAATCGACATCACAATCGATGCGCTCAATAAAACGCTGCGCACCTAACTTTTCTAAAAACAAATCAAAATCTTTACCCGTTTGACAGAAAAACTCATAACTTGAGTCTCCTAAACCAATCACGCCATATTTTAAGTGCGGCAATTTAGACGCTTTTTTAGATTGTAAAAACTCATGTAAGACCAATGCATTATCAGGCGCTTCACCTTCACCATTGGTTGAGGCGACAATGATCACGTGCGTTTCTTTCGCCAGATCTTTGCCTTTGTAATCGCTGGCATCAAATAACTGCGCCTTAATACCTAACGCTTGTGCTTCGCGTTGAAGCTGCTGCGCAACCCCTTTGGCATTACCGGTTTGCGAAGCAAAAATAATGGTTAATTGGCCCTGTGGCGTCGAAGTTATTGATAGAGCTTGAGACACCGCAGCACCAACACGATTAGCCGGCGCTTGACTTAACCCCCAAAAATAACCGCTCAACCAAGCCAATTGATGCGGCGATAGTTCCGTTGCCGTTTGCTGCAGTAGTGAAAGCTGAGAGTCGTTGATTGGGCTGGCTAACGATGCCAATTCTTGTGGTAAGGTATTTCCTGAAGACATTGTCACGACGTCCTTATTCATTGCGTGACGATAGGTTAACCACTCTCGTTAATAACAAGAAAGAATAGAAGAGAATGTTTTATAACTTTTTGGAAGTAAGAAACCGTTTAATCAACTCGCCCTTCCACTCGTACCTGTTTAAATCCAACCGCCATGGCTGTTTTAGATGCCGCATCTAAATCGGAATAATGGCACTCTTCGCCATTCGCATCCGTTAATAAAACAAGCCCTCCTCTCTGGTGGCGAAACTCTACAATCCAAGCACCTTCTTCAGAAGAAGGCTCTATAACCGCTTCAATAAGAAGCTGCTCTCGATAAAGATTTCTTAATTCCGTGATCGTCATGAGGTCTCTCGCAACTGTTGCTCAATCCGTTATCTTAAGAATGGCGTATTTAGCACAAATTGCGAATGAAACGATAAAATTAGCCAGCTCTAACGAGGGTACCCAAACAACTTGTTGAAGTTTTAGGTAGAGGCACCCCGTGAGCAGCCACTAAACGTAGCCAACACTGCAGAATTTTCCAATAGAAAGGAGATGGTAATATTTACACATCTAAGTCTTGATAAGGCACTTTCGCCAACGCCTGTTCCAGCACTTCAATTCCAGAACCAGGTTTATGTGCATTTTCACTAATATAACGTCGCCATTGACGCGCACCAGGCATATTCTGGAATAGCCCCAACATATGGCGACTGATATGGTTTAAATAAGTCCCTTTACTCAGTTCAGCTTCAATGTAAGGAAACATGGCTTTAACAACCTCACTGCGTTTAATGATCGGCTCATTGCTACCAAATAAACAATTATCCACTTCGGCCAACAGATAGGGGCTTTGGTAAGCCTCTCGACCAATCATCACACCGTCAAGATAGTTCAAATGCTCTTCTGCTTCTTCCAGCGATTTGATACCACCGTTAATCGCTATCGTTAGATGAGGAAAATCTTGCTTCAGTTGGTACACACGCGGGTAATCTAACGGTGGAATTTCACGGTTTTCTTTCGGGCTAAGGCCGGACAACCAAGCTTTACGTGCATGAATCGTGAAGTTATCACAGCCACCTTTTTCACTCACAGTACGTACAAAATCAACCAGAAAGGCGTAGCTATCTTGATCATCGATACCGATACGTGTTTTTACCGTCACCGGAATATCAACAACATCTTTCATCGCCGATACACACTGCGCAACCAAGTCCGCCTCTCGCATCAGGCAAGCACCGAAACGTCCATTTTGTACTCGATCAGATGGACAACCAACGTTAAGATTAATTTCGTCATAACCACGTTCCAACGCGAGTTTGGCACAGGTTGCCAGCTCGGCTGGATTAGAACCGCCCAATTGTAGCGAAACCGGATGCTCTTCTTCATTAAACATCAAGAAGTCACCTTTACCATGGATAATGGCACCCGTCGTTACCATCTCAGTATACAACAGTGCATTCTTGGACAAGATACGGTGGAAATAGCGACAGTGACGATCAGTCCAATCGAGCATGGGAGCTACGCTAAATTTCCAACTCTTTGACACATCAATATTACTAGACAAGTCTATATTTTGCAAAGAATTATGTATTTTCTGTTCTCGATTCATTTTCAATTATTCTCAATCATTTTTCGCTATTGCGTGCCCCATATGTATCCCATAATATATGGGGCACGCATTCAAACAACTATCAAGGAACCATAGATGGCCAGCTTTACATTGGAGAAACGTAAAACTAGCAAAGGGGTGCTGCGATATAGATGTGTTGTTCGATTAAAAAAAGGTAATGAAGTAGTATATCGTGAATCTCGTACTTTCGGGAAAAAAGCCGACGCAAAAGCATGGGGGACAGCGCTTGTATCCAAACTCGAAACGCATGGCTTACCAGGCAAATCCCCGGAAGTCACTCTTCGAGAACTGATCATCATGTACTTAAATGAACCTCACATTGCGCAAAGTATTGGTCGTTCAAAACGTTACGGTCTCAACATGCTAATCGATACAGAATTAGCAAAAATCCAAGCGAACAAGTTGACCGTTGCCAACCTAGTTCAGCACTGTAAAGATCGTAATGACGCAGGGACCAGTCCTCAAACAGTATCCGGTGATATTTCATATCTTCGCAGTGTTCTTAAAGCAGCAAAGCCAGTTTTTGATATAGATGTTAACGATTCTGTCGTACAGGAAGCTTACTATACTCTTTATCAACACAATCTAATCGCCAAATCAAACCGAAGAAGCCGACGCCCTGCAACGTCAGAGTTGGAAAGACTCAAGATAGAACTTAAGAAAAGACAAGAACATCGTGCTGCCCATATCCCGTATTTAGATATTCTGGATTTTTCTATTTTGAGCTGTATGCGAATTGGAGAGGTGTGCAAAATTCTCTGGGAAGACGTGGACGAAGGAACTAGAGCTGTTAAGGTTCGAGATCGTAAAGATCCCCGTAAAAAAGGAGGGAATCATATGTGGGTTCCACTTTTAGGGGAAGCTTGGGAAATTTTGAATAGGCAGCCCAGAACAAATGACCGTATTTTTCCCTATATAAGTAAAAGCGTTTCTAGAGGTTTCGAACGTGTAAGAAATTCCCTAGGTATCCAAGATCTTAGATATCACGACCTAAGACGAGAGGGTGCAAGTCGCTTGTTTGAACAAGGCTTCTCGATTGAAGAAGTTGCTCAGGTGACAGGGCATAGAAATCTAAACACCCTTTGGCAAATTTACACGGAGCTTTTTCCAAATCGCGTCCATGAAAAATTCAATTTACTTCAAAGACAAAAGCTATTATCAGAAAAGATAGTCTAATTATCTTTAATAAACTAAGTGCATGTAACCTAGGCGTAAAGTTTGATTACTAATATTTAGATTGGAAGCAGAGATACCCTGAAAATACAATTTCAGTTCAGACAGCCCAATGCCTTTTATGCCGAGCTAAACATGAGTGACATTAAGTATAAAAATACGCAGTCACTCATGTTTAGAAAAATATGTTTACTTAAAACGAAGCGTAAAACCAATGAATTGTAGATAGCAACAATTAGCTAGATAAATTTTGTATCTACTAAAGAAAATGCTCAATAATTTGATCTACAGCTTCTTGGCTAAACTCTTCAAAATCAACTTTCTTACCCATAGCGATAAGCTGTTCTCTTGTTGGGTAGCGTAAAGTTCTTAGATCTGTGGCATTTACTTGAGTGTGGCCGTTCATTTGTCGAAAGTATTTATCAACTAAAGTACTGTTCAAAAACACCCAAAGACCTTTTGCAAGATCGTCATCTAATGGCTTACCCAATGCGTGAAAGTAGTTTGTCTTATTTTCAAAACCCACGACATCAACATCAGCAATATCAGCTGTATAGATTGACGCAACGATTCTTCGTTTCTCTTCTTTAGCTGTGAGTCTGCGAGTTAAAACGTAAGTACCATTCTTAACCATCAGATTAGCAGTGTTGTCGTTGTTTAAAATAGCGTTCGGTTTTTTCGAATTTACTATTGGCCATTCGATTGTACATTTTTGTAGATGCTGTGGAAAAATCAAAGGCACAGAACCATCAACAAACTCTGCGCTTAAATTTTCTCTAGTGCGGAAATCTACAACTTTACCTGTGCTTGCCTGTATACCAAGATCTTCTAGTGAACATGGCAAACAACCTGCCCTAGCCGCTACATTCAGCTCTTCTTCATCGGTGATGATGTGAATAAAACGCTCCGGATTGTTGTTACTTACTATTTTTTCAAATGACACTTCATAAACATACGGATTTGTATCTTCGGCGCAAGAGCTAGAAGTAACTATAACCGTGTCTCGTTGTGGTTCCCCCTTTGTTAAATGGTAAATAACGTTCTCTTGTAGCACTTTATCAGCTTTAAATGCTGATTTTCGACTGTTGAATACGTGAATTTTGTTGATGGAGCAAGAATCTAGCAATAATCTACGAAAATCGTTGAAGTATGGACCATTACAGAACGAACGTGGGGTAATTGCAACAAGCTCACCACCATCTTCCAACAGCTTGATAGCCAATCCAACAAACGCTGAGTAAAGATTACCAGTTTCAAAACCAACCTTTCGTAGTTCAGCTCGCTCTGAGCCCCCTGCTGCTATTTTTAAGTAAGGTGGGTTTAAAATAGCTTTGTTATAGCTTGGGCTGAAATTATCGCTTGATAGTAGTCCCACTGAATATTCAATAAAATCTTCTTCAACTACAGTTTGAGTCCACTGGATACCATATGAGTCACACGTATTTGAACAATGTTTTAATGTATCAGAGAGATAATGATTCATTACACTTGATAATTCAAAGCAAGTTGATTCAATGCTCACAGCATCGTTCTTAACACGCTCGACAAACGCAGCTGTTAACGAGCCTACCCCTGCACCTGCATCAAGTAAACGGTGTTCGCCTTCTAAATTCTCAAACATATCGGCGAGAAGCTTCGATACAGCAGATGATGACATAAACTGGCCCAACTTCCCCCTAAGCTTCTCGTCGAGTTTTCCATTTGCCTCAACTCGGTTCACATCCGCAATGTCATTTAAGTTAAGGGGTAGATTTTGAGCTAATTCAGCCATACATGTCTTTTTATACAGTGGTTTGTGGTACGGCAAGTATCGCAAAAAACCTGCACAAAAGGAAGAAAAAAACCTGCACATAGGTTACATTGTGGTACCTATTAGTTTAGTGGCTGATAATTAAAGAAAATGAAAGATGCAAAATTAGAACAAGCTAAAGAAATTCTCAAAGCCTTAGGATTGCCTAAGCAACAATACAATGATAGATCTGCTTGGGTCTTTCTGGCGCTTGCTAATGTTAAACCTAAAGACGATTGGAGCGCAGCAACAGCTCCGCTTCTGCCGACCGTTGATATTATGGATTTTATACGTTCTGAGTATGGTAAAGACTACAAGCCAAACTCTCGTGAAACGATTAGAAGGCAGACTTTACATCAGTTTGACCAAGCTCAAATCGTTGATCGAAACCGTGATAACCCAGCGAGAGCAACAAATAGTAAAGACAATAACTACTCATTGAATAAACCTATCATCGAGATTCTTCACGCATACCCTGACGGAAATTGGAAAAAGCTTGTTAAAAATTTCCTTGATGATGTCCCAACACTGCAAGAGATGTATGAACGCACTTTAAACAAAGAGAAGATTCCCGTTCTCTTACCCGACGGGAATGAAATTAAACTTTCCCCTGGTGCTCACAACCAACTTCACGCTGATATTGTGCATGAATTTTGCCCTAGATTTGTGGGTGATGGTGGTAAAGTCCTTTACATCGGTGATACCGCGAGTAGCCGTGATGAAGGGGGAAAGCATATGGTCCTTGAAACTGAATATCTCGAATCATTAAACGTTCCTCCTATGTCTCACGATAAGCTACCTGACGTTGTTGTTTATGATGAAAAACGTAAATGGTTATTCTTGATTGAGGCAGTAACTAGTCATGGCCCCGTTAGTCCTAAGCGATGGATTGAGCTAGAGGCGGCCTTGAAGGGTTGCTCAGTTGGGCGTGTGTACGTAACTGCTTTTCCTCATCGCGCTGAATTTAGAAAAAATGCTGCTGATATCGCATGGGAAACTGAAGTTTGGATTGCTGATAACCCTGATCATATGATCCACTTCAATGGTGATCGATTTCTTGGTCCTCATGATAACAAACCGAAGATATAGCTCTGATGTTTCTATTATTTATAAAACGCTCTTAATTTTAATGTATTTAATAAATACCATGACAAATAAAAAAGCCCTAAGAGAAAGTGTTGGGCTTTTTTAATCTTAAGAAGAATAGGATAGTCAGTAATTAATTTTTCAGTTCTTGAAGAAGGCTATCAGGATATGCATCTACTAAATCAGCCTTTACATTTAATGCTTCAAGATTAGACTTAATATTCCCAATTGTTCTTGGGATAAACTGGCTAGAATCCCCCATGACACCACGGACTAAATCTTGACCTAAATTAGCCAAGCCGCCTGACTCAATTTGAAATTGTGTGTATATATCAACATGGTAACCTTCTTTGTATTGCCATAAACACGTGTAAAACTGTGTATTTTCACCATGTTGAGACATTGATGTATCAGCAGCCTGGGCATAAACCAAAGCCCCCTCACAAGTCGGAATAGTCATGTTTCCGGCCAAAGCAGCCAAACCAGAGCTTTTGCCAAAAGGGTTGGTCAACTGAAATCTAGGGGATTCTTCTGGAAGGGGATATGGCGGGAGGTCTTCTACAATTCGAACGGATGATGTACTGGCTTGTAAAGCAGTTTTAATCGCTTTTGCCATTTCACTTGGTGAAACAGATTTGTCGACCTTGACATCATAAATCACATAACTTTTTTTTGTTTCTTTCGTTTTTGTCATTGATGTTGATTGACATCCAGCCATGAAGACCGACGCCAATAAAACACAACCAACTGCTTTAAACTTCATATATTCCTCTTTTAATAGTAACGGTCAGCAAAATTTTAATTCATTTCACAAATAGATAGAATGCAAATGCCATTAGATTGTTATCACTATCACGCTTAAAACAAAACGCTAAGCTTCCCAATTGGAAGAACGATCAGTTGACAACTTCTTAGCAACCCGAATTACCGTACGATCTGACACATTAGTCAGTTTGGCTGTATCACGAATACTCAGCTTATTGACGACTCTTAGCTGATAGATTTTTTCGTGTAGATCTGCGTCAACCTGTCGTCCTCGATATTTCCCTTCCTCTTTCGCCTTATGAATTCCTTCAGCCTGACGGCGGCGGCGATCTTGATAATCTTTTCTCGCGATAGCTGCGAGCATATCCATCATCATGCTATTTATCGCTTTGATCATCGATCCGGTAAATTCATCAGTGATTTGGGGAGAGAATGCAATATGGCTAGTTGGCAAATCCAGGCTAATCACTTTGAGTTCTTTTTCGTGCAGCATTTCTTTTAAGGTGAACCAGCTTTTCTCATCTAGGCGAGAAAGCCTGTCTATCTGTTCAATGATGATTGCATCACCTTTCGCAGCATCATCAAGTAAACGAAGAAGTTCAGGTCTTTGCAGCGAAGCTCCTGATTCATTTTCAATGTACCATCCAGCGATACGAAATCCCTTATCCTGTACAAACTTCTGTAAGGTACTCTGTGCTCGTTTTGCATTTTGGTCACTTGTTGATGCTCTAAGGTAGCCAAATATGTACATAATCTGCCCCAAGTGACATTTAAGTTATGATCTAATGCAGTGTGACATATAGGTTATGACAAATATATAAAAACTGCCACTTTTCATCTATGACCATAGAGTATACCTAAATGTCATACTATTAATCTTCTAACTTTGTGATTTTCCCCAACTCAAATGAACCATTTTCCAGCGCTTTCCATTCCAGTTCGTCTCCTTCCCCCCAATCAACTTGCTTCAATAAATCGTTTGGCAACTCAATAAATGCATCGCCTGTCTCTAAGTATTGAACGACTACACGATACCGAGCCTTCTGCTTATCCATAGTGCCTACCCTCCACTCTGAATGGGATTTTTCATAAATACGCTTTGTATATAAGAAGATCCCTCCAACAATAGCGATCACCGTTAACAAACCCATGAACCAAATCCAAAGTTCCATTATCCCTCTCCCCAAACTCTAATTACTTGCTCCAGCATCAATCAAAATTGAACTAGCACTCTCTCGTCGAATGCGTTCTAAATCGACTCCATCAAGCCTTTTGTGTGTTCTGTCTACCGCATTCAAACGAGTGCCATCGGTATTAAAAATACTCCCAGCACCAGTTAAGCTATCAAGGTCAATCGCAGATGACTCTGGAAACTTACCATTCGCCTGTAACAATCCTAACCATTCATCGAGGTTTACTTGCTCCCAGTCAACCTCAGCTAAACGATTCAAAGGAATGCCGTCACATTGAGGAGCCTTCGCAGAACCCCAACTCAAGCCCAACTGCGGTCTGATTTGTTGCTGGATAATTTTTGATAATGGCGAACTGAAACAACAGTAAGTTTGGCGCTTCTCGATACAAGCACCAAGCACTTTTGTTTTGCAATATGACCCAACCTGATGGCAACTATTCAAAGCTCTTTTTGCATTAAGCTCAAATTCTTTATCTTCACATTCCCAAACAATTTGAATGACCATCATGGCGACCACGTAAGCCGTATAGGCCGTCATAATACCATTGAGAACACTAGCCGCTGGATTGCCTATCATCTGTTCCATCATTCCCTCTGAGGCATCAATCGGAACCCCTGCGCTACCTGTTGTAGATGCATTCCCGAGAGCCTGACCTGTGATTTTAGAGACTTGATCTTTTAGTGCTTGAATAGCTTCCTTAGCAACATCTGTTATAGGTTGTGTAAAGTTATCTATCGCGCCTGTAATATTTTCCATGTAAGAAGTGAAAGGTTTCGTTATTTCGGTCCACCCAGTTATTGCAGGATCACGTATTGCCTGATACGCACCTTTTATGGCACTGCCATCTTGAAGAGAAAGAATTGCACCATCCAGTTTTGGCACTGACATGATGAGTGCTAGGTAATCTCCCATAGATAAGCCACTAGGCTTTTCACAACAATCCTGAGCGCCGCCAACCGCTACCTTACACTCGCCTTGATCACCACTAAACGCTTTACAATATGTGTTGTTCTCTCCTGTAATATCTTCACAGCTCATATCCTGAGTCATGAACTGTGCTGCATTTAACAATGCCGAAGCTCTTGCAAAATCAGCACTCTGAGTTTTGTTTATATCAAGGCAATCATCCCCCATACATCGGATTGGCCCACCACATGAATACTCGGTTTCTTTTTCTAAGCTAGGTACTTCTACATCGTAACCACAATCATATTTCTCTTCATGTACATAACAGTTACCTTGTGAGCCTCTCGCTCCATCAACACACTCTGAGCTAATGAAACCACATTGGGGGTTATCTTCGTATTTTTTACACTGCTCAATATCTTGGTAATTTTCCAGGCATTGCTCGTTGCCATCTTTATCGAACCAACAAGTTCCTTGCCCCTGGTTAAATGAGCATTCTAATTGTGAGACATCTACACGTGCAGCTAACTTAGGTACATTGGGCAGAGGCGGTTCACCGAGTAAATTATAAACAGGATCGCCTTTACATACTTGGAAGCCAGAAAGCATTACGCACGTATCATCATTAGATGGTGAAGAACTATAAGAACCCGTACAGAACTCCTCTAATGAAGCAATCCCATTCTCAATGCAACTTTGAGGTGTCCATCTATCGGAGACAACGGTAAGATTTTGCGCAAACTTTAACAGTAAAGGCCCTGAGAAGTAATCAGCTAATGGTGTACCAATGCTCTTTACTTCCCCACTGTTGTGAAAAGAAAAAAGCTCGACTTGATTTGAAGCTAGTGCAGAGATTGCTGCTGACTTATTTCCAGCGGAATCATCGTTCCCCACTAACACAAGAACCTTTCGAATATCCCCTCCACGCCATTGGTAATGATTCGCAGCCCATGTAATAGCATCAAATGGGTAAGTTGGTGCACTAGCTGCATTCACGCCATCTAGCCAAGTTTTAAAAGCGTTAAAATCCGGAGTCAATTCCACACGATTAAAGATATAATCACTGTGCCTGTAAACAGCACCTCCAAGCCTTAAATCATCACTACCATCTTGTGTTAGCAATTGAGCAAAAGCCCCTACGTTGTTCCTTAAGTCGTGAATGACTCCACCCATTGAACCTGAATTATCAATAAGAAAGACTATATCAGCTGGTTCTGCGGCAATCTCTATAGTGTGAGTGATAGCACAGTTACCTTTAGGCTTATACAGTCGGTCACATGTATAATAATCAGGCACATGTGACTTAATGGTTTTATCTTTGATAATGGTTTCAGCCGAACAATCCCCAAACCCCTCGGCTATTATGTCGATATTGTCGTACGTCTCTCGGCTAAGATTCATCAACGGATCATTGCTGAAATCGGGCTTGGACTGGTTCGTGGCATCGATCAGAACCTTATAAGCAGCTCCAGAAACTGAAGGGTTATCGCTGTTAGCATCATGCCACAGGGAGCTTTTAGTGTTGCTCCCTACATTATCCATCCCATCACTGGAGTCCCAGATATTTTTCAGTGCCTCAACATTAGGTTGTGTACCGTCTGCAAAATAGTCACTTAACGGATCATCATTCTGGCCTGATGTGCCAGGGAAAAGATCATTCACATTGATGGCTTCACCGCCGCTAAAGTGAACATTGCCAGCCTCATATGAGGGCTGCTCAAACTCTGCGGCCATTTCAAGGCCAAAATTTTGAGCTTCTCGACCAGTCTTAGCAGGATTTGTTGGTTGATTTGTATATCCGTGGGTTGGAAACAGTGACATAGTGACAATGAGCACACACGAGATAAACCTTGATGTGGGGTGATGAACCATAGATGATACCTCCATTTTCAATGGTTCATGCTATTTCAGTATTTAAAATTCTTACGCACCTGTAATTGCCCATTTAGGGTGCATTTGGCATCAAACTGTCGTAATCACTGCTTCTTTTTTTGTGCTACTAGCTTGTGGTGAGCTTAAGCAGAAAGGGCAATTCACAGATGTTCGTTGATTCACTGATGTAAAGTAATTGCACTTACAGCTAGGACATGTCTCTATCATCGCTTCACCAGACCGCAGCTCTTGGGCTAAACACCAAGCATCAGTGATGTCTAGCATCTGCCAACGAATTCCTTTTATCCCGGGCGTCTCATTTCTGATTGCACAATACATCTGGTAAGCAACATGGAGTGCATCAATGTTTATTGAACGAAGGGCTGCTTCACCAGCTATATTGTAATATAGCTGCATCAGCAAAGATGCTTCAATCTTTGACGTATGGCTGTGAATCAGAGTTGCACCTCCACGCGCAGTTCTGCTCTTCCTGAACACCTCAAGACCTTCATCCTCTAGCTCTTTGTACATCCTCCGTACCTGCTTGTAGGTAAGCCCAGTCTCTACCATGATGATTTTAGTTATGTAGCCAGCCAAAGCCATGTTCCTAGCCGTTATCCATCGGGCCAAAGAGTTTGAATTACAACTCATTGCCGCCTCCCGTAGTAGTTATTGATTGTTGATGCTTTTTTAAAATAAGGTGTGTAACTTTTTGTTCGTCACTATCCAGAATTTCTTGTACCAGCTCCGGCGAAAACCTGATCGAAAATGGAATATCCTTACTACATGCTAAGTTTCTTAGCTGGTTATCAGAAGCTCGAGACACGACCCTTGTAAGGTTGACGGACACCCCGAAAGTTTGTGCTGCAATATATATGTCTTGCTGCGAAACTTTTCCCATTAGTAACCAATATGCAGTCCCAAATCCTGCGTCAGAGGGAGGTGTTAAACAAACTTGATCGAAAGACTGCTCTAGGTGAGAAATATAGGTTTTTTCTGGCGATGAAAGCTTGAAAGACAGAATAACACCCGAGGACAAGAGCTCTAACTGATGTTTTGTTGCGCCAGCAAGCGCTTCCACTGTTTCCAGTGGAAGAGAAAATTGCTCGGAGACTTCTTTCGGATAAAGGCTGGACAGGCTTTTCAAAAGCGTCCATAGACACAGATCAAATTCAAATACGTTTTCATTGAATCGGGCTACGCCAAAACTCTTTTGAGCATGATCTATCACTTTCGGAATCAAGGAGCTGCTATTACATGTCATTGAAACACTCTCCTCTATCAGTTTTTTCTGACTAAGCTAGGACGAGCAATAAACAGTGCTGTAACCACGACCGGAAACGCTAGTGCATATAACCATTGCTTTGTCTCAATACCGCTGAATGTTACAGTTGCTGCTACACCCAGCGTATAGCTAACTCCTACCCAATAAATTAACCTCTTCATTATTTTCATCCTTTAGTAATACGACAAATTTTTCACACCCTAGTTGTTCCAAATATTTTTTAGCTGTCTCAATTTTCAATTCACGCCTACCTCCCCTTTTTGAAATAAGAATCTCAGCGTTTACTTCAATTTGAAAATAGTTTTTTCTTACCTCCCGCAAAATCACAATTTCAACTTTGTTCTGACGGAACATTTTTAATAAATCAACATGTTTCATAAATAACCTAAATATAAATTTACAC
>NZ_WXWH01000017.1:0-15849 GCF_009904905.1 Vibrio sp. V30_P3S12P165
TGTCCTAAAGGGTTGTTCGAGACTAGAACGTTGATAGGCAGGGTGTGTAAGCGTTGTGAGGCGTTGAGCTAACCTGTACTAATAGCCCGTGAGGCTTAACCATACAACACCGAAGGGGTTTTGATGGGCTCAATTGAGCGCATTGAATGTGTAGAGAATGAAAACAGCTTTCCGAATTAACCAAATTTGCTTGGCGACCATAGCGTTTTGGACCCACCTGATCCCATGCCGAACTCAGCAGTGAAACGAAACAGCGTCGATGGTAGTGTGGGGTCTCCCCATGTGAGAGTAGAACATCGCCAGGCACCAATTTAAACTTCTTAACCATAATGTTGAGAAGTGACTCTAGCGCTGATAATAAGCGAACTAGCAGTTTAAAAATAGATCTGCTGATATAGCTCAGGCGGTAGAGCGCATCCTTGGTAAGGATGAGGTCCCCAGTTCGATTCTGGGTATCAGCACCAGTGATTCAATAGTTTCAGCTATAAAAATTCACTTGGCGACCATAGCGTTTTGGACCCACCTGATTCCATGCCGAACTCAGAAGTGAAACGAAACAGCGTCGATGGTAGTGTGGGGTCTCCCCATGTGAGAGTAGAACATCGCCAGGTACTCATTTGAAAATCCTCTGTAGTAATACAGAGGATTTTTGCTATTTACGATTTAATTGCCAATCGTATTCATAGCGAAAACTTCGCTTTATTCTTTTATCATTAGCTAGCTTTGGACGATAGCGAATAAGGTGATCCAATAATTCATCTTGTGAACCAAAATCCTCAGCATACCATTGATAAATAGAAGATAGAATCAAATGTCGATGATTACTCTTAACGCCTTTATCGCTGTTAATGAATTCATAAGCAGCCTGTTCCAGTAAACGCTCAGTATTATCTGCAGTAAATGCTTCAGGTTGGAGATTGGGACAACCAAGGCTGGCACAATTGACCACATAATGAATTCTTGCGTCTTGCCAGATAGGCCGCAAAATTCGATGCTCAATATCATTAAGAGTCAGCTTTTGATTAGCGATTTCTATTAATGGTAGATCCCAAGGACCAAAGCGAAACCAGCCACCGATCTTGGTAATCGATGATACAGGATAATGGTCAATGACTACTTTGACAGTGAGTGCGTTATATAAGTTGATCCAGTAAGCGTACTGCTGTTGCTTATTTAGCGTTCTCGGATCTAGCCTTGTCAGGGTGTCAATATAAGCTTGTAATTTTTCTCGGTCCGAGGCTTGTAGATTGGCATAATCGAAAACGGTATGCATGCCTTGTTGAGATAGGTAGCTATCGAGCAGTTGTTGCCAAGTTTGATGAGAGACCTCTTGTGGATTTGATTGGTCATGTTGATCCCAGTAATTCCACAATTCAGATTTAGGTGCGGCGGTGATCGATAATGACCAGCATAAGGTTAAAAGCGACAGTAAGTATTTCATAGATTCCTTAATGAAAAAAAGCAGAATGCAGCCAGCAGACAGTGTAGTTCAAATGAGAAGATTAAAAAGTAAGGGCTGCCTAGGCAGCCCTTTTTCTAATAGTCGTTGAGTTATCTAAGCTAAAAAACGTGGTATTTTCGCTTCATATTCAGCGATTTTTGTCTCATGTTGTAGGGTGAGGCCTATATTGTCTAAACCATTTAACAAACAGTGACGTCGAAAATCGTCAATTTTAAAATGGTAGGTTTTGCCGTTAGCCGAAATAGTTAGGCTTTGTAGGTCAACATTAATGGTTGCTCCTTCGGTATGCTGAACATAGCTAAACAGCTCATCGACTTCTTGATCAGTCAGTTGTACCGGAATCATCTGATTATTAATCGAGTTGCCATAAAAAATGTCGGCAAAACTTGGGGCGATGATCACTTTGATACCGTAATCGGCCAATGCCCATGGCGCGTGCTCTCGAGACGAGCCACAACCAAAGTTTTCACGGGCAAGCAAGATACTCGCTCCTTGATAGCGAGGCTGATTCATGACAAATTTCGGGTTAGTTTTTTCACCTGCATCGTCTAAAAAACGCCAGTCATGAAACAGGTGCTTACCAAACCCAGTGCGATTGACCTTTTGTAAAAACTGTTTTGGGATAATCGCATCGGTATCCACGTTGGCGGCATCAAGAGGAACGGCTAATCCGGTATGTTGCTGAAATCCTGACATGGTGTTCTCCTTGAATTAAAGTTGACGAATATCGACAAAGTGCCCACTAATGGCGGCGGCGGCGGCCATCGCAGGGCTGACTAAATGAGTTCGGCCATCACGGCCTTGACGCCCTTCAAAGTTACGGTTTGAAGTTGAAGCGCAGCGTTCTCCCGGTGCTAAGCGATCGTTATTCATGGCTAAACACATTGAACAACCGGGTAATCGCCATTCAAATCCAGCTTCAATAAAAATCTTATCTAAGCCTTCTGCTTCCGCTTGTGCTTTGACTTGCTCGGAACCCGGCACAATTAAGGCTTGAACATGGGAAGCCACTTTTTTACCTTGTGCGACTAACGCTGCGGCACGTATATCTTCAATACGCGAATTGGTACACGAACCAACGAACACTTTATCCACCTTGTAATCAGAGAGCATTTTCCCAGCGTCTAACCCCATATAAGCTAATGCTTTTTCTGCGGAGTTACGCTCAACGGGATCGGTAAAGTCGTTTGGTGATGGAATCGGTTGATCGATAGCAATCACTTGTCCGGGGTTGGTTCCCCAAGTAACTTGTGGTTTGATTTCACTGGCATCAAGGATCACTTCCGCATCAAATTGCGCATCTGGATCGGTTTTTAGTGTTTGCCAGTATTTTATAGCGTCATCCCAATCACGACCTTGTGGCGCAAACTTGCGACCTTTAATGTAATTAAAGGTCGTTTCATCAGGGGCAATTAAGCCAGCTTTTGCGCCGAGTTCAATCGCCATATTGCAGACAGTCATTCGACCTTCCATGGAAAGGTCTTGAATGGCTTGCCCACAGAACTCAACCACATAACCAGTGCCACCCGCAGCGGTAGTTTTGCCAATGATGGCTAGCACAATATCTTTAGCCGTGATGCCGGGAGCCACTTTACCCCGCACTTCGATTTTCATCGTTTTGGCACGGCCTTGTTTTAAAGTCTGGGTCGCGAGGACATGCTCGACCTCTGAAGTGCCGATACCAAATGCGAGTGAGCCAAACGCACCATGTGTTGCGGTGTGTGAATCACCGCAAACAATCGTCATGCCTGGTAGTGTGATGCCAAGTTCTGGCCCCATGACATGCACAATACCTTGATATTTATGGTTAATATCATATAAGGTCACCCCAAATTCTGCGCAGTTTTTGGCAAGGGTTTGCATTTGAATCCGCGCCATTTCCCCCGACGCATTAATGTCTTTGGTGGTGGTAGAGACGTTGTGATCCATGGTGGCGAAGGTTTTGCTGACTTGACGTACCGAACGTCCTTTTTCACGTAGCCCATCAAAGGCTTGTGGAGAGGTCACTTCATGGACTAGATGGCGGTCGATGTACAAAATCGGCGTTTCTCCCGCAGCGGCAACCACCACATGGGCATCATAAATTTTTTCGTATAAGGTTTTTGCTTTTGACATTGCTTCTTCCTTGAGCTCTTTGAGCCAATGAGAGCCGATCATTGCCGACTTTGAATACTATGCGTTTAGAATATATTGTGCGATAACATCGCCCATTTCTGACGTTGATAGAGCGGGTTTTCCGCTAGCAAGATCGCCAGTTAGTTGTCCTTCTGCAAGCGCTTGGCTAACCGCTGCTTCAATTGATTGTGCAGCTTGCTCTTCGCCTAAACTATAACGGAGCATAAGCGCTGCCGAGAGAATTTGTGCGATAGGATTGGCGATGTTTTTTCCTGCTATGTCGGGGGCACTGCCACCTGCTGGTTCATATAATCCAAATTTGCTTTCGTTGATGCTAGCAGAAGGTAACATGCCCATTGAACCGGTGATCATCGCGCATTCATCGGAGAGAATATCACCGAAGATATTGGAACAAAGCATGACATCAAATTGAGCTGGATCTTTGATTAATTGCATCGTTGCATTATCGATATACATATGTGATAGCTCGATATCTGGATATTCCTTGCTTATTTCTGTTACGACCTCGCGCCATAAAATCGAACTTTGCAATACGTTAGCTTTATCGATAGAGCAGACTTTTTGGCGACGTAAGCGAGCTGATTCAAAGGCGATACGAGCGATTCGTTCGATTTCAAAGCGGTGATACACTTCAGTATCAAAGGCTTTTTCATTCGCCCCTTCTCCTTCGCGCCCTTTGGGTTGGCCGAAATAAATTCCCCCAGTTAATTCGCGTACAACGACAATATCAAAACCTTGAGCGGAAATATCGGCACGTAGTGGTGAAAAAGCTTCTAATCCACGATGAATTTTTGCAGGGCGCAAATTACAAAATAGTTGGAAATGTTTACGTAATGGCAGCAGAGCGCCACGCTCAGGTTGATCATTCGGTGGTAAATGTTCCCATTTTGGTCCACCGACAGAACCAAATAAAACCGCATCGGCTTCTTCACACGCTTTGAGGGTGCTCTCTGGTAGTGGACATCCATGATTATCAATGGCGATACCGCCGACATCATGTTCTTCACGTGTAAAGGTTAATGCATATTTCTGTTCAATCGCATCCAGCACTTTATGAGCTTGCTGCATGACTTCTGGGCCAATGCCATCACCGGGTAAAACGGCGATCCGGTAATTTTTACTTGTCATAGTCGTCCTTCTCTAATTTCTTATTTCAATTGTGTTTGCTAGCGCTAAATTTTATACGGTAGCGATTTTTTTATTCTGCTTTATCTCGGCAATTTGATCCGCTCGATGAATGCTATTGATGACATGAAGCAAGGCTTGTCCTGATGCCTCAACAATATCAGTCGAAACACCCGTACCATGATATTTTCGGCCTTTGTAATTTGCGATAATATCGGCTTGGCCTAATCCATCTTCACCTTCCCCTTTTGCAGTGAGGTCGAACTTATCTAAGACGATTTCATAACCAGTAACACGATAAATACATTGGTAGAGAGCATCGACAGGGCCATTCCCGACCGCTGCTTCACATTTCTCTTCACTACCGCATTGCAGTTTAATCGTTGTAGTGGCCATGACACTACCTGATTGTACGCTGAGGTAGTTTAACTTATAAAAATCATCCTCTTCGCGCAGATTTGAGAAGTGCATTAGCGCTTCTAGATCATAATCGAACACTTGGCCTTTACGATCCGCCAGTTTTAAGAAGTCTTCATATAATGCATCTAGGTTGTATTCGCTTTCTTTATAACCCATTGAATCCATATGGCTTTTAACGGCCGCGCGACCACTGCGGCTGGTTAAGTTCAGCACCTGATTTTTTAGCCCGATCGATTCAGGTGTGATGATTTCATAGGTGTTCTTATTTTTTAATACCCCATCTTGGTGAATGCCCGAAGAATGGCTAAAAGCATTTGCTCCAACAATGGCTTTGTTACTTTGTATTGGCATATTGCATAGCTGACTGACCAATTTACTGGTTCGACTAATCTCTTGGTGTCGAATGTTGGTGCGAACCTGCAAAAGATCTTGGCGAGTTTTTAAGATCATGGCTACTTCTTCTAGAGCACAGTTGCCCGCACGCTCACCAATACCATTAATCGTACCTTCAATTTGGCGGGCTCCAGCTTGAACGGCGGCAATAGAGTTAGCCACAGACATGCCTAAATCATCGTGACAGTGAACAGAAATCACCGCTTTATCAATGTTAGGTACGCGGTTAAACAGGGTTTGGATAATGCCACCAAATTCACTTGGAACGGTATACCCTACGGTATCAGGAATATTGATGGTTGATGCACCGGCATTAATGGCCGCTTCCACCATTCGACATAGATTATCAATCGGGGTTCTTCCTGCATCTTCACAAGAAAACTCAACATCATCAGTATAGTGACGAGCATGCTTAACCGCGTGAACGGCCATCTCTACAACATCGTCATAGCTGCGACGTAGCTTGTCTTGCACGTGGATGGTAGAGGTTGAGATAAAGGTGTGAATCCGAAAAGCCTCAGCCACTTTTAATGCTTGTGCAGCGGCATCAATATCTTTCTCAACGGCTCGAGAAAGGGCACAAATTCGGCTGTTTTTAATATGTTTGGCGATCGTTTGAACGGATTCAAAATCCCCGGGAGAGGAAACAGGAAAACCGGCCTCAATGACATCGATTCCTAGTCGTTCAAGAGCATAGGCGATTTGTAGTTTTTCTCTTACTGTAAGGCTGGCAGACAATGCCTGTTCACCATCACGTAATGTGGTATCGAATATAATAACTTGATCGCTCATATAGGCTCCCTGATCTCGACAGTTAATCGTTTACTTCCTGAATATACTTATAAAAAAACCCGCATCTCGATGCGGGTTTTATGTAATCTTGTGTGCTATTTTTCTTCCACAATCTACCCGCGCGAATGGTTCACGATAAGGAGTAGGCCCAGCAGGAGAGAAAAACGTGATGTCATCAGTAACATTCCACACAATTAAGTTAACAAATTAGTACCGCACTCAACCTGACACGTCAACCATTAAGTTGATTTTTTATTCATATCGAATCATTTTCTCAGAAATATATATCGACTATAAATGAAGTAAATTCATCGATTCACCAAAAAACAGTCACGGTTCTGTCATCTCTCTTACCTATGTTGAAAGGGGAGAACTCAATCAAGGAGGTGAGGCATGCGTACCCTCGAACCGATTGCTAAATTAGATTTGGCCTTTTCTATTTTTTGTCTACATCACAAGTTTAATCAGCCGGTGGCTCGATTTAGCAAAGCGATCTCTCATACCGGAGATGGGCATCTATACCTTATTTTTGGGTTGCTCGCTTGGACAACGGATGGCTCAAATGGGATGAATTTTTTAACGACTGGGCTTATTGCATTTGCCATAGAATTACCTGTGTATTGGGCACTTAAAAATAGTGTCCAACGCCGTCGACCGGAAGAATTCTCACCATTATTAACGGCTTTTATCACCCCTTCCGATCGGTATAGTTTACCGTCAGGGCATACCGCCGCGGCTTTTCTTATGGCGATCTTAATTGGTCATTTTTATCCTTCGTTGTTTTTGGGTGCTTTATTATGGGCAGGCGTGATTGGCTCTGCTCGTATCTTATTAGGCGTACATTTTCTCACTGACGTTATCATTGGTGCGATGCTTGGCACCAGCTGCGCCATGCTATCACTTTCGCTTATGGAGGGCTGGATGTGAGAATTTTATACGGTGTGCAAGGGACTGGAAATGGCCATATCAGTCGAGCGAGAGCGATGAGTCAAGCTTTTACAAAACACAAAGTATCGATTGATTTCTTATTTTCAGGAAGAGAAAAAGCGGATTATTTTTCCATGGAATGTTTTGGTGATTTTTATACTCGGCGAGGGCTGAGTTTTATCACGGTACGAGGGAAAGTCAGCTACTTAAAAACTGCGATGCGAACCAATCTGTGGGCTTTTTTACAGGAAGTGGATCAGTTAGATCTGGATGGTTATGATTTAGTCATTAATGATTTTGAACCCGTCAGTGCATGGGCAGCAAAGCGTCAAGCGGTTCCTTGTATTAGTTTGAGTCATCAAAATGCTTTTCGTTATTCGGTTCCACTTAAAGGCATAACTTGGCTTGATCATATAATTTTGCAGTATTTTGCTCCGGCTGATCACCATTTAGCTCTTCATTGGTATCACTTTAATCAAGCGATTCTTCCTCCGATTGTAAATACCCACTTATCATCAGGTGGCGGCAATGAGCACTTTATTTTAGTGTATTTACCTTTTGAGGAAATACATCAAGTGTGTGAATTATTGAGCCGTTTTTCTCATCATCGGTTTATTTGTTACCATCCAACCGTCTTGGATCACGCTATTGTGGAAAATATTGAATTAAAACCTTTATGTCATCGTGCTTTTCATGAGCATTTACACCGTTGTAATGGCGTTATTGCCAATGGTGGATTTGAGTTACCTTCTGAAGCGTTATCTCTGGGTAAAAAACTACTATTAAAGCCGCTTTCCGGTCAGTTTGAACAGCAAAGTAATGTGGCAACATTGGATCTACTAGGCTTAGCGAGTACGATGGATTTTTTAGATGCTTCTGTTATTGGCCGGTGGCTGAATGAGAAGCAAGCTGAACGGGTCAATTATCCGGATGTTGCTAATGCGGTGGCCGATTGGGTGATAAATGGCGCATGGAACGATCACTCAGCGTTATGTGATACGCTATGGAAACAGGTCGATTTTCCTGACTATGCTGCGATTAATTCGCTATGAGTTATATGATCTTTCTTATCTTATCTTATCTTTATGGTGAATGTTAAAATTTTCCATCCTTATATTTATTTGTCTCATCAATGCTTTGTAAAAAACCATCACTAAAATATTTTTATCTTTTTTTATGAAAAGTTAATGTTTTGAAAAATATTGACTTTTTTTCTAATCGGGTAAAATTTACTGACTTTTTATCAATCGTGTTGCTATTCAACAAATGAATGGTTGATAGTACAACTCAACCAGAAGTTATCTGGACACCCAATAATCTAATTTTCTATTCGCCAATCTGATTTGAATTGGTCACCTGTGACGAATTGAATAATAACAAGAGGCGTACTTCATGCTTAATAAAAAAGATCCCGTAAGCGCGATTGCTAGCTATCGTATGGAAAGCACGTTACGTAGTGTGGATTTAAATCTGCTCACGGTTTTTGATGCGGTAATGCAAGAGCAAAATATTACACGTGCAGCTCATAATTTGGGTATGTCACAACCTGCGGTCAGTAATGCAGTCGCCCGACTCAAAGTTATGTTTAATGATGAGTTATTCATGCGCCAAGGACGTGGTATTCAGCCGACTCAGCGTGCACGACAACTGTTTGGCCCGATTCGTCAAGCACTGCAATTAATTCGTAATGAACTACCGAGCTCTGTGTTTGCTCCAGAAACCTCAACGCGTTTGTTTAAATTGGCTATTTGCAGCCCTTGTGATATCCGCTTTGCACCAAAAATTATGACGAGTATCCATCAACAAGCCCCTCATGTTCAGTTACATTTAGATGCTGAGTTTGATCGAAAACTAGCAGAACGGATGCGTTATCAAGAAATTGATTTCGTGATTGATTATGCTTGTTTTGACGCACAAGGCTTTTCTAGTACAGAAATATTTCAAGACGAACTTGTTGTTGTGACTGCAAAATCTCACCCACGGATCCAAGGTAGTGTGACTCGAGAAGGTTTAGCCATGGAGCAACATGCCAAGCTTTCTAAAGTACATGGGCAACGCAGTTTTTCTGAACAGGCCTATCGAGATCTCGATTGTCACCCGAGTTATGAAGGAACCAGCCTGAGTAATGTGCTTTATGTGGTAGGGCAATCGGAATTGGTGACAATCGCCCCTCGTTGGATGGTGGAGCACGCAGCGAATAAATCGCAGTTACAAATACTGGCTTTCCCATTTGACAATGCTAGTATCAGCGGTTATTTAAGTTGGCATGAGTCGAGTGAGAAAGATAAAGGGCACATTTGGCTACGAGATCAACTTATGGTGATCTGTGGCGAAGTTGTTGCACGGAAGTAATGCTAATTGTTGTTTTATTTTAACCTTAGGTGGGCGAAAGTTCTGACCTGAGGTTTTTTTATTTTAGTTGCCTTGATATTTTGTAAAATTTTGATACGGGTCAGTTGTCTTTTTACTGGTTGAATGTACACTTGTGCGCTCAAAATAGAGCTTACGGGTGTAAGCTAAAGGTAAGAGAAATGGCCAATTTAGATTTTCATATTGTTAAATGCATTAAAGAACAAGTTTCTCTTGGCGGAAATCGTATCGCGTTACGGCATAAAGTCGGTAAAGAGTGGCAAGGGATTAGCTGGAAGGAATTTGGCCAGCAAATTGATCAGGTCTCTTTAGCTTTATTATCTTTTGGCTTAAGTGTGCAAGATAAAATAGGTATTTATGCTCCTAATATGCCGAAATGGACTATTGCTGATTTTGCTGCCCTGCAAGCAAGGCTGGTGACGGTACCCATTTATCCTACCAATACACCTGAGCAGTCGGCTTATGTCCTACAAAATGCTGATGTGAAAATCCTCTTCGTAGGAGATCAAGCACAATATGATGCCGCCCTATCGATTTTTGAACAATGTGAACAATTGCAGCTGATTGTTGCTATGAATGAACAAGTCGATCTAAAAGGATTTGTGCATGCTTTTTCTTGGGATGATTTTATCGCTCAGGGTTCATCTGTCCAAGAGGTCGAGTTAGCAGAGCGTTTAGCGGCTGCAACCTACGATGATCTTTACACATTGATCTATACCTCAGGCACCACTGGACAACCTAAAGGTGTCATGATTGATTATCGAAATATTGGAGCTCAGCTAGAAGGGCATGATCAGCGGTTAAGCTTATCGAGTGATGACGTATCTTTGTGTTTTTTGCCCCTTTCCCATGTTTTTGAACGTGCTTGGACTTGTTATGTTCTTTATAAAGGCGCGACCAACTGCTATTTGCAAGACGTAAGGCTGGTTCGTGAGGCATTGTCTGAAATCCGCCCCACAGTCATGTGTGCAGTACCACGTTTTTACGAAAAAATCTTCTCTGCTATACATGAAAAAGTAGCAAAAGCTCCCTTTCATCGTAAAGCCTTATTTACTTGGGCTGTCAACATGGGGGCGAAGATGGCGCTATGCAAACAAGAAAAACGTCAGCCATCAGTTTTCTTACGCTATAGCTATGACTGGGCGAATACATTAGTACTATCGAAATTACGCGAATTACTCGGTGGACGAATTCACTTTATGCCTTGTGGTGGGGCGAAATTAGATGAAACGATCGGGCGTTTTTTTCATGCTATTGGCATTAATGTGAAGCTTGGCTACGGTATGACAGAAACCACGGCGACGATCTCCTGTTGGGATGACGATGTGTTTAATCCTGATTCGATTGGATTATCCATGCCGGGCGTTGAAATTAAAATTGGCGAGAACAACGAAATTTTAGTTCGTGGGCCGATGGTCATGCGTGGCTACTATAAAATGCCGGAAGAAACCCAGCAAGCTTTTGATGAACAAGGCTTTTTAAAAACGGGTGATGCTGGTCATATTGATGAGTATGGTCACCTTTTTATCACCGATCGTATTAAAGAGTTAATGAAAACCTCTGGTGGAAAATATATAGCACCGCAAGTTGTAGAAGGGGCGATTGGTAAAGATCACTTTATCGAGCAGATTGCGGTCATTGCTGATACTCGTAAATTTGTATCCGCCTTGATCGTTCCTTGTTTTGATACGCTTGAATCATATGCTAAAGAGTTGAACATCAAATATCATGATCGGATAGAATTACTTAAGCACAGCCAAATTGTTGAGTTATTTGAAAAACGCGTGAACGATCTGCAGCAAGGATTGGCAAAATTTGAACAAGTAAAGAAATTCAAATTGCTGCCAAAAGCCTTTTCTATGGATCAAGGCGAGCTTACACCGACGCAAAAGCTGCGCCGTAAAGTGATTAATGATCGGTATCAACAGGAAATCGAAGAGATGTATCACGATAAGCCAAAAGATTAACCACGTTTTATTCCATCGACCTATTATGCTGTTTTTTAGATAGGTCGATGATTTTGCTCCTAAACGGCCTTTTTCCTCCCTTTTGATGCGTTCCGCTATAAAATTTTTCTCTTTTTTTTAACAAGTTAATCATTTTTATCTCTAGTTTTAAACGTTTATCCCACATTGAATCCTAATTATCGGTTTTTTCCCCTATATTGCTAAAAATGTGCCGATTGAGCGGTTAGACCGAATAAAAATAAAGGGGTAAAGTTGTGATGTTACTTAGCACAGGTTATGACCTGTGCAGGACATAGCCGAAAGCGGAGTGTTTTCGAATTAGGCTACGAATAAGCCCTAAACTATGTAAAACCTATCTCATTCACGGACCTTGTGATGAGAAAAAGGTAAGGAGAAAAATGACAATGTTACCCAGTACTGCAATGTTATCTGGTGCAGAGATGGTGGTTCAATCTCTCATCGAAGAAGGTGTAGAACAGATTTTTGGTTATCCAGGCGGCTCGGTACTTGATATCTACGACGCTTTGCACGAAAAAACCGATAAGATTAAACATGTTCTTGTTCGTCATGAGCAAGCGGCAACTCATATGGCAGATGGCTATGCTCGAGCGACAGGGAAACCGGGCGTAGTATTGGTTTGCTCAGGACCTGGAGCCACGAATACCGTTACTGGTATTGCCACCGCTTATATGGACTCCATTCCTATGATTGTGATTTCTGGTAACGTTGCGACCAACTTAATCGGTAATGATGCTTTTCAGGAGTGCGATATTGTGGGAGTGTCTCGCCCTATCGTAAAACACAGTTTTTTGGTGAAAGACGCGCAGGATATTCCTGAAACGATTAAAAAAGCTTTTTTTATTGCCTCAACGGGCCGCCCTGGCCCGGTTGTGATTGATCTTCCTAAAGATGTAATGAATCCGCTGATCAAATTTCCGTATCAGTATCCACAAACCATACAAATGCGTTCGTATAATCCGACAACGTCTGGGCATAAAGGGCAAATTAAGAAAGGGTTAAAAGCACTATTAGCTGCAAAAAAACCGGTACTATATATTGGTGGTGGCGCGATTATTTCACAAGCAGATAAGCAAATTCGTCAACTTGCGCAAGCGTTAAACTTACCCGTTGTGAGTACATTGATGGGGCTGGGAGCTTTCCCAGGGACACATAAAAACTTCCTCGGTATGCTTGGTATGCATGGTGTGTATGAAGCCAATATGGCGATGCATCACGCTGATTTGATTTTTGGAATTGGCGTACGGTTTGATGATCGAACGACGAATAATCTGGAAAAATATTGCCCGAATGCCAAAGTCATGCAAATTGATATCGATCCTTCTTCGATCTCGAAGAACGTGAAAGTTGATTTACCTATCGTGGGTTCTGCGGATAAAGTTTTAGCAAACATGCTGACATTGCTCGAAGAACAAGCGGAAGGAAACGATAGTCAAGCGATAGATCAATGGTGGCTTGATATTCAAAGTTGGCGTGATCGGCAATGTTTAAGTTATGAGCCATCTGTCGATCGAATCAAGCCTCAGCAAGTGATTGAAACATTATTTAAGCTAACCAAGGGCAAGGCGTATATCGCCTCGGATGTGGGGCAACATCAAATGTTTGCGGCGCTCTATTATCCTTTTGATAAACCTCGCCAATGGATTAACTCTGGAGGCCTTGGCACCATGGGCTTTGGTTTGCCTGCCGGCATGGGAGTGAAATTTGCCTTACCTGATGAGGAAGTCGTGGTAGTGACAGGAGATGGTAGTATTCAAATGAATATCCAAGAACTCTCAACCGCTCTGCAATATGGCATTCCGGTTAAGATCATTAACTTAAATAACCGCTTCTTAGGTATGGTAAAGCAATGGCAGGATATTATTTATCAGGGGCGTTATTCTAACTCTTATATGAGTTCTGTTCCTGATTTTGCTGCTATTGCCGAAGCTTATGGTCATGTAGGGGTTCGAATTACTAATCCAAGTGAATTAGAACCCCAGCTACAGCGAGCGTTAGACATGAAAGATCGCTTGGTGTTTGTGGATATTCATGTTGATGAAACCGAGCATGTTTATCCGATGCAGATTAAAGGCGAAGGAATGGATAAAATGTGGTTAAGCAAAACGGAGAGAACTTAATATGAGATACATTATTTCATTATTACTAGAAAACCAGCCGGGAGCGTTATCACGGGTGGTTGGATTGTTCTCTCAGCGTGGTTATAACATTGAAACGCTCAACGTGTCTCCAACGGATGATGAAACATTATCGCGCCTGACGATCACCACGACATCCGATGAAATGCAACTCGAGCAGATTCAAAAGCAACTGCATAAGTTAATTGATGTATTAAAAGTACAGGAAGTTTCGGAGTTTGAGCATATTGAGCGTGAATTGATGCTGGTAAAAGTGAAGGCGAGTGGGTTTGCTCGTGCAGAAGTAAAACGAACGGCTGACATATTCCGAGGGCAAATTGTTGATGTGACTGCCGCGCAATATACCGTTCAGTTAACCGGAACCAGTGATAAATTAGATGCATTTATTGACGCGATTGCCGAAGTTACAGATGTGATTGAAGTCGCCAGAAGTGGTGTGGTTGGGATGACTCGTGGAGAACGAGCATTACGAGGCTAGTCTTTTCCGCCTCCATTGCATATCAATAAAAAACCAGCCGATTTGGGCTGGTTTTTTAATTGTCTATCTTGCCGTTACACGATCAGTGCAAAATACGGGCACGAATCGTACCATCAATGCTCTTCAATTTAGCTAAGGCCTCTGCTGAGCGGGCCGTTTCAACTTCAATCACCACATAACCAATGGTTGCATTGGTTTGCAAATATTGTGCTGCAACGTTAATCCCGTCTTGTGCAAAAATGGTGTTGATCTGAGTCAGAATACCCGGGCGATTTTCATGAATATGTAATAGGCGCGAACAATCACGATGTTGTGGTAGAGATACCTCAGGAAAGTTAACACTAGAGAGCGTTGAACCATTATCGGAGTATTTAGCCAGTTTTCCTGCAACTTCAATTCCAATGTTTTCTTGTGCTTCTTGGGTTGAGCCTCCGACATGAGGAGTCAGCAGGACATTATCAAACTCAATCAAAGGTGACTCAAATGCTTCTTTATTTGAACCTGGTTCTGTCGGAAATACGTCAATAGCGGCCCCAGCAATATGACCAGATGCCAGTGCATCACACAAGGCTGGAATATCAACTACCGTTCCACGAGCAGCGTTAATAAAGATAGAACCTGGCTTCATGCGAGCAAATTCGTCTTTACCCATCATGTTTTTGGTTTCAGGTGTTTCGGGTACATGAAGGGAAATAACATCACACTTATTGAGCAATTCACTCATGGTATGAACTTGTGTTGCATTTCCTAAAGAAAGTTTACTTTCTATGTCATAAAAATAGACTCGCATGCCTAAATTTTCTGCGATGATGCCGAGCTGTGTGCCAATATGCCCATAGCCGACAATACCTAAACATTTGCCACGAGCTTCGTATGAATGATCGGCACTTTTTTTCCAGATTCCGCGGTGAGCCAGGGCATTTTTTTCAGGGATACCACGTAGCAGGAGCAGAATTTCTCCTAATACTAGTTCCGCGACACTTCGGGTATTGGAGAATGGAGCATTAAATACCGGAATACCTCGTTTAGCGGCAGCATTAAGGTTGACTTGGTTGGTTCCAATACAGAAGCAGCCAATCGCAACCAATTTATTGGCCGCATTGATCACTTTTTCTGTCAAATTGGTGCGCGAACGAATGCCAATAAAATGTACATCTTGGATCGCTTCAATCAGTTCTGATTCTTCCAAAGATCCTTTATGGTATTCAATATTGCTATAGCCAGCAGCTTGCAAAACTTCTACTGATGATGGATGAAGTCCTTCAAGGAGTAGGATTTTGATTTTGTCTTTTTCCAGTGAAACTTTGGCCATTATTCTCGTCCTTAAATATGGGATGGTGGGCTAATCAAGCAAACGCCAAGTAAAACGTAGATTATTTGACTTTTTTTATTCAACGCAAACGTTTTCCCTGTGTTGCTACACCCCATTAAACTAACAAATATTTTGTCATTTGGGTAAGGAAATTACGTAATAAGAAATAATTTTCTTATAGAAAAACCGAAAAAAACGGCACTTAGTGTGCCGTTTGTAATCAAATAACAAAAAAGTGTAGTTTTTATCAATCTTATTCTTCGATTTTAGCACCTTGTGCTGTTCCGGTAATGACTACATCGGCTCCACGG
>NZ_WXWH01000061.1:0-19672 GCF_009904905.1 Vibrio sp. V30_P3S12P165
TTCATAAATAACCTAAATATAAATTTACACCTTCCCACTTGGGGGTCAAGTGGGAGATCAAAAAACACACATGATATTTTTTCATGAAATCATTTTATGGTCTTTTAATTTTATAGTCTGACCTTATTTTGTCTCTTAAAGCTAAGCATTCTTCATTCTCTTTCACTATTATGAGAAATAATTTCTCATACTCCTTTGAATACAATAGAAAAGGACTCCGTCTTTGTGCAGAGATGATAGTCGCCCGAACGTGTATCATCGACCACATAGAATCTGTTTTTTCCAACATAACCTCGAGTGTTTTCCCGCTTGCCACAATCACTTTTCCCTCATATTCAAGCGATACTCTTCCTACAAGCCAAGGGCCTCTCCCCCTAATCATTTGTATTTTAAGCTCTTCAAGTAAATAACTTAAATCTCTATTTTTATTCATCATCTAAATTCCTCCACTCGCATTGACAAAAATAAATTCCATGTTAAATGTCAATTGGGGACATATAATTTGATAGGGGATCAGTAATGTTCAGAGAAACAATTAAGTTTTCAGCCTTCATGGCTGCTTTGTTCTTTTGTGTCAAAGTAGCCGGAATTTTTGGTCTGATTGTTTTAATCATTGCCGTGTGCTTCTATGTCCAATGGCTCAATGGCCGCTCCCCATCTTCAACACTGAATATCAATAATGTTGAAGATAGAGACACAACGAACAAGCATAGAGACACTCAATCCTACTCATCAAGCTACTGTTACGGACCGAATGAGCACCCATACGATCCGCACATTAGCTCGGTTGAACGAACCTACTGACCTCTGCTTACACTCATATATCGCGCCACTGGATTAAGATACCCAGCAGCTTGATCTTTACCCGCGTCTGCGGAAGTCTGGATGATGTCGCTCATACGGTCAGCAAGTTCAGTGTCGCCAACCTCAGTTCGCATCTGCTCCCTCAAGTTGGCGACTTGCTGTTCATCCCCTGTCAATGCAGCTGCGAACAACTGAGCACCTGTTTGATTGAGCCCGGCTTCGGCCCCGGCAACCGTAGCCATACTCCTAAACTCATCACCATATTGCTCAACAAACTGTTCCGCAGCTTCAACACTGTGTTCACTAGCAGCAGCCAATGCTGACGCAAAAAACATCCCTCTCTCCTGGAGACTCATTCCTTTCGCTGCTTCGGAGAGATCCGATTCACCAGTCAGCCACTCTTTAGCTGCGTTGTATCCTGATACACCCGCCCCCATAATACCGCGACCAAGAGAAGCCATTCCGGTTAATGCCTTACCTGCAATCCCCCACTCCTGCTCAACGTATTCATCACCACGCTTAGCATCTTCAATGAATTGATCACGCTGCTCAGAGGTCATACTGGCAAGACGACCCATTGAGCTACCAAAATGGCCAGAGAAGCCATCTACAGCAGCTCCTGATCCTCCAAATAATTTCTCGATAAATCGGCCTGCACCTTCGGCTGTAGCGAAAACCTGAGATGAGGTTGAGGGAGCAACATCATTAGCCATAATTCGGTTGCGTAGATCCCCTAAACGTTGCCTTGTAAAATCGCTCCGATTTTGACTGTGTTGCGCGTTTACGCTATCTAGGCTCTCACCGTGAGCGGCATAAACATCGCCATCTCCTCCGGGAAGATCCGTTTTAGGCTTGCCTTTCTGCTCAGTTGTCATCAATTTAGGGGCGCTCAATTTTTTCTCCCCTTGAGTGATAAGTGTGCTATCTATTTGGGGAGCCCCGCTATCTAAATGTCTGTTCCTTTGCGACTCACCGGCATTTGCAATCGGATTTTTAGCACCAATTGTTCCTGCAACAATTTCTGCTGCCTGAGTTCTATGTTGCAGATCTTCTGAATTCAGCATCGCATACAGAGCTCCACCCACTGAAGCCCGGTCTCCGTCCATACCAAGACCTTTATAATGTCGTGCTCGATTAGTTGCTGCCTGGCGTAACTCACTAGGAGCCTGCCGCATGTATTGGCTCAAATTCGCCATTGACGCCTGATCACCCAAAACCGATCCAGCAATAGCCTGCATGTCTGCGGATGTCACACTACCCAGAACTTTTTGAGCACTTGCTAACCGCTGATAGGTATCCTGAGCAGTCAGCATCTGGGAGGCAGTATGAGTCAGTCCACGACGCTGCTCCTCACCAACAGACTCTGTAAACCGTTGTGTTTTGTCATCGCTAATTTGACTAGCAACATCATTGGTCAACGCTGCTGTATCATCTTTAGAGAACCCAATATCCTTAGCTATTCGATCTAGATCCTTGGTCATTTGGGTTCTTGCGGCGGTTGAGCGGGTTTCCGCATTTGCACTGAGATCTCCTTTCATATCTACAGGATTTTCAGCACCTGTCGCTTTAGCAACTTTTCTAGCAATTGAACCTGCGGGCCCCATTAAAGTAGAAACCAGCTTTCCGGCGTCCACGCCAGCACTCATTCTTGCACCAATCGCACCAATAACTGCGTTGGTCTGAGAGCCGTCAAGGCCATGCTCTTTAGCGTACTGTTGACCAGCATTCACTATCGCTTTAGCCTGACTGCTATCCGATGATCTCAGCATCTGCCCAAAGCTCTGGAGCCGTTGATAGGACTTGTCAGCACTATTCCCAGAGAAGAATGAGTTCGAGAGCTGATTCTGAAAAGCGTCTTGGGCAACCGCCGCTCTTGCATTCCCACTGCTTACCATTTCAGAAGACATTTTAGAGAAATTCACTTTATCAATTAGGCCATTGGCACCACCCTGTAAGCCGCCCTGAAGGGCATTGAAAGTGTGGGCTGGCATTTGTTTAGCTAACGGCGCAGGTTGTAGTAAGTCTGGAGAAGAGATCTTCTCATTGATATGATCACCACCACTCATGCGGCCAGCCAGTGAGTTCAGTGAGTAAATTGACCCAGAAACAATGAACAAAGTCAGTACTGGTATGGCAGAAGCCATCATTCCACCTACAGCAAGATCATTGCTCATCATATCCGTTACGTGAAGAATCCCCTCGAAACTCGTTGGATCGCCGCCAGAAGTGATGTAGTCCTCTAAGGAGGCAGTGCTGCGGTTATAAATAAAGAGATTCACCACAGCCAAAACGGGCATCCATAGCTGAATCCAGATCAACGTCATAAAATATTTAAAGACCAGCTGAATCCCCATCATTCCCAGCACGATAAGCAGCCCCATGAGCGGCACAATGGCGTATACCAGAGCTTCGATAAATGTCAGCATCGGCCTGACAACAGTAGCAAATACCGATTGCTCCGCAGTCCACTGAGTATTTCGCTGCTGCACCGCCTGCTCAATCATCAGTGAGGCAGTGCCTTGCTGTATGGACTCGTAATATTGTCCCATGCCCTCGTTTAACACCGGAGTTAGGATCGCTGCCTTGAGCATGTCAGAGCTAATAATTCCTGTTGCCGACAGGTCATTAAGCGCATTGTTTGTTTCCGCCACAGGATTAACGCCACTTGTACCAGCAACGGTCAGACCCAGTAGGTAATTGATCGATTCATGAGAAGTTCCAGAGTCGAATGCCGTGTCCGTGGCAGCCATTAGATCAGTCCAGGCGTCAGTACAATTTGGAGTTGTCGACCCACTAGGTGACACAAAAATCTCAGTACCATAGACCGTTGACGAAAAGCGCAATGCCTCACGCCAGGTCAGACTTTTCAAATTCGATTCGGAAACATTAGCCAACTGGTAACGGATCGCAGTGCAGTCAGCAATGTAGTTTCGCCAGCTACGCTGCATGTCCACTGAGCCACCTCCGACAGCCCTATCCCAACTAGCCCAAAGTGCTGCATTACCTGCAAGCTGACGTTGTGCGGTGATCAACTCCAGTGAGGACAGAAACCCTTTCCGTATTATTTGAGGTGTAATAGTCGCAAACCCGGTCTCGAACTTGTCAGTCAGAACATAGCCTATATTCGAAATCATTCCCCCAATCGCCGCAGGTCCCATGGGGACGTTGGCAACCACACGGACCTCACCACTGTAGGCATCCTCGATTTTGACCAGTGCTGATGCCCCAAAAAACATTGCATATACAATCCAGCCTATAAGCACCTGCTGGATCTCAATACCACGCCCTCCCTGTACTACCCCCTTAACGCACACAATAACTACGGACACCAGAAGACCGATGGAAGCCATTTTAGTGAAGTCATTCGTACCAGTGATCATCGCAACGGCAATCAGTACCTGCTCTAGTAGTTCCGAATCACCGATGCTATAAATCGTAAACTCAGGCATCATGCACCTCCCCTAGAGCTGGTGAGGCTGAGACGTTGCGCCTGAACATTTTTTATGATTTGGTTGTAGCGAGTCACAATCTCACTAACTGAACCGTACTGCTCGACCATCTGCCGATGTTCGTTCTCGATGTTTCTACGCGCTCGCTCTAACTGATCCATTACCTCATTTTTATGCGGTGAGTCGGCATTAGATACCGCTAATTCTGCCGCCGAAATCATCTGTGTCGCTAGGTCGTACACCATCGCATTGGCAATAACAGTTGCACTTTCATCTGCAAATGAACTAGCGACACTGTCAGAAAGAGCAGCCAAGTTACGAATAATTGTGCCTACCGAGGCTGGAAGGTTTGTGAGCAATGCTTGCTCATCGGAAGTGATCGGACCAATATTACTTCTATACTTGAAAATGATTCCTGGTCGAGAATCTGTTCCAGTGAGCGCTTCATAAATTTTTTGACGAACGCTAGTCAAAGTGACAGTTTGTCTCGCTGGAGCCAAGCAATCATCGTCACAGTCATAGATTTTGACTTGACCTCCGCCTACAAGATCTGAAAGTGAGACTAAGCCTCCCGGGAGGCGTGAGACAGGGTTAGTATCACCTCCACTGGCATCTGCTATCAAATCGCCAACGATCACCGAACCAGTCAGTGAAAGCATCGCCTCAAGCAGGGCAGTGTCACCATATTGAAACCAAGTGCTTACAGAGTTAACTTTCAACTGCTTCCAAACAATGTTACCGATCATTTCTTGATATTTAGATGGATCGTTATTCTTCAGTTTTCGCAACGGTGTTTCACCATCTTGTTCTTGTACCGAACCAAACATATCGTCATAAAGACCTGCCCCCGTTGCCGTAATTGACGCTTTGGTCTTATGCTGAATATCAAATGCAGAGGTCGCGTCGTTAACAATCCCCTGCGCCAATTGACAACTGTTAGCTAAGTGCTGATTTAATGCTTGAACCTTTTTCTGGAAGTTCTCCATCCATTTGGCACCATCTGGAAACACATTATCTAGAGCCAGTTGAAATGCATATCCCTTTGCGTTGGCCGCAACTGCTCGCATCATCATGACTAGCTGCTCAGCGTTAATAAATGAGAACGAACCGCCAAACATATCAACCCCACCACATCCCGCCTTCCAGGATGGTGGAGTAAAGGAAACAAGGTTCTGCTCATAGATGCGTGACTTAACGGTATAGCGCCCCCCAGTGAAGACTCCGCGACGCTGTGACTCATGAACACCAGGCAAAGTGGTATTGCTCATTTCATTGAATAAGCAATCCATTTCATACTGTAGTCCCCCGGCGGAAACCGGGGCGGTTACTGTCGATGCAGCGATGATCGCCGCCAAAATTGTTTTCCGCATATATAGAAACTCTCCATCCGACTTTGAGTTTCTATTTTCTCAACCATTAGCTCTATTCCTTAGCGCTCTAATTGCCCACTTTGGGAGTAATCGGGATTAACTTTAAATTGTTCTTTCGTGACAGGTTAAAAACATTTGAAAAAGCCACTTTCTTAGACTTGCGTTTATGGTTTTCCATGAGATGTTATATATGAAACAAATCTCACCAAATGGAGAATGACGAATGAACCAAAAATTGACACTGTTATTATCAACTATCATTTGCAGCCTTTTTTTAAACGGCTGCGCTGTATCACCAAAGCAATACGATACACAACAGAGTAGAGCACTAAACATTGCTAGAGCTGGCGGGATTTACGATCAAGATTTACAAGACTCCTCAGATGGTACTAACTCCTACAAAAAATCACTTTTGCTTCGCGCACTAAATGCAACAGCCCTACTAACTTCACTCGATGCGCCATTGTCTGGGATGACTGGCGCTCAGACTCTAGCATTCAATGCAGGAAATATCATGGCGACACCTGATAACCCGTCCGCTCGCCCATCGTTAATGGCCTGGATGCCCAAAACAGAAGCTAGTAATAAAGATAATGCACGTATCAAATTCGAGGAACTTGTGGATGCAAGCCTAATAAATACAGCCCAGAATATGGGAATAATCGTTGAAAAACTGGCCGATAAAGGTATTACGATGCCAAAACTGAATGGCTGGGATATCAATATATGGACAGTGGATGCGCCTCAGTTCGGCTGCAAACCTGAGCATTGCGTAATTGCAACTCACGTTGCTCGGATAAATGATTGGCAAACACCTGAATTTATCACTTCTGGGCCAGGTGCAAGTTTTATTCTAGATTCTAATCACCCTAGTCAATACAGCCGAATTATTTTCCAGCAGACAACTGAAAAGGTTTCCTTTCCGGTCGATGAATTCTATCGGCAGTTAAGTGCCAACCTCCCTGCATGGTCAGCTATGTACTTTCCTCCTAATACCGTCTTTAAGGATGGGCAAACACTACCTTATCCGGTGCTTTATGAACATGGTCAACAGCTTATGTTCGTAACTCCTCAACGCTAACTGAAACCATATAAGGGCGGAACTGGCAACGCTGCATACCAGTTCCTCAATGGAAACAAAATTATGATGACATTAACGACCGTATCAGAACAACTTAGTAGCATTCAGAGCCGAGTATTTTGGCGTGTGGGTACCCAACGAAAAGGCATACTCAATGTCACCCTCGATTTTGAAAGCAACGATAGCGCCCTACTCTGCGAGTTATGCGCCATTCGCTACCTGCTGCTCGAAAAACAAGTTTTTGGCCGAGTCCCAGGAACAGGAATAGGCTACAAACTTGTTGTATCAAAAGGTGCCATCAAGAAACTGGCACGGGGAAGATCTGACAAAAAGTGCGCCCAAAAGTTTTCGGCCTTCCTACAATCTCGTTTGGCAGGAGTGCAGATCGAGGTCTCCACTAAAACAGAGTACATGGCCAACATTGAGGAAGAGGCTACAGAACTACTGCTGGCTGAACGAAAGCGATATGCAGGCACCTTTGATGCTATCGAAACACCTGCAATGGGCACGGTCTTGGTAACAGCTCACGCTGTATCACGATACAGCGAGCGGATAACCTCAGGCAAGCCCAAAGCCCCGTGGCTGTCACTGGTCAAACGCATCCAGAACCCGGAGCTTCGCATTTACCCTCTTGCGGAACGAGAGCGTCGTCGCAAAGCCCAAAAGTACGGCACCGCTGACAATATTGAGGAATGGGGCCATCCGAGCAGTGAGCTCTACTTCCTTGTACTAAATGATCAGGGCATTAGAACACTTGTCACCATCTACGAACGCTAAATCAGAAACGAAAAAAGCCGGGTTTCCCGGCTTTTTTCACGATCAATGAGCAGCTTCATCGACACCGAAAACTTTCTCCCAGGATTCACCGCTTTCAGCAGCATCCAAGTCGATAACAAATTTCAGTTCGATTCGATCCAGTTCCAGCGATCGCATTTCACATTGTTCAGCAACCAGCTCTCGGTAATGATCTTCAGCTTCATCGTGAGATGTCGCTGAAATCGTCTCTGAAAACAGTTCCTGATGTTTGTGATTGTTGAAAGCGTAAAACATAGTGCCAACAACATCATACTTGCGCATAACACATTGAGTTTGTACCGACATAACAGTCTCCTAATACGGTTAGGCCGGGAAACCCCACCGGGATTTTTCCCGGCAGGGTTGCATTTGATTTAATTAATTTATCGACTAATAGACTAAAATCAGTCGTTGCATCGCAACTTCCTCAACATTCACATAGAACAGACTTATTAGGAAACCTCTAGGCAGCGTTTAACCCCTGATAAGTGGCGTGATCCACGAACGATCTGGCCGTCAATCGGCGCAGACTCGATGAAAGCGCAAGGCGTTTTGTGAGCTTTAGGCTCGCGGCTGAGCCACTCACCAACAACAGAGTTGTCACTCACTTGGGTAGGCATAACGGCCTTTACAGGCCGCTTCTTAAAAAGACCAAACGCAGCTTTGAGCATATACAGCATTCCGCGAGCGAGCAGAGATGCTGAAACCGAGAACAGTGCGACGGTAACGATCATAATTAAGAAGAAAGTGGTTGCAGACATAGCTTCACCTCATATTTTTGAGGGAGCTATCCCCACAAGGGATTAGCTCCCGAGTGGGTTCAAAAAGTTAACTTGCTGTTTGTTTTTGGCGACCAGCTATCGCACTCATCAACTACAAGAGCTGAATGAACTTCCAAGATAACAGCTTGTCCTACTTAGACAAATAGCTCCAGTTGCCCTTTTGGGGCGACAAACTGTTCAGCATCCCTCCCCCCAAAAAAGCGATTAACCCAATTTGAACACCAATTACGTCTCAGCTCAGTCAGAACAGCGACTTTCACATGTGAAAGTGAATCCAGTCCGTCATTGAAATCAGCAACTTTACCCTACATATAACATAGGGATAATTAACCTCTGGAGTACCTATGACCGACAAGGAGGTCTCGGTGGATCTCCGGGGCGCTTTAGCAGCACCTGCCAGAGCACACGAAAAGCATAAAAATGAGTCGCCAGTGTTTTCTGAGTCAGATCTGACTTTCTGGCATAGTATCGGTGGATGTGTGCCCGACCGATTTGAGGTGGCGTACTCACCCCGGGTTCATTAGCCGCAATGTCATTACACGCATTTACCAGCAGCCGGATCTGAGCTCTCCTTGTCTGCTTGCCACCGTGGCGTAGGTATGAATGCGACCGTTCTTTAATCCATTTTTCCATACCCGATCACCCCAAATACGAATTTGTCACGTCGGTACGACCGTGACCCAGTTCTCTTGCTATTTGCATCCTGACCTCGCGATCAAGAGACTTGGCTGTTTCAACGCTAATTCCCTTTTCTCTGGCGATATATTTATGATGTGCATTGCCATGTTTTATTCCCGCTTTGACAGGACATTTCACACCAGATAATTTCTCATACCTATTTTGAGCATACGCATGACGCTCACCGTGGAATTTAACACCTAGTCTTGCCGCTTCTTTGTAAGCATCCTGGCGAAACTCTTTATAACTCTGTTCGGCTGGGATCATGCTGCGACCATTTTGAATGTCTCTGGCATTCTCTAGCGCTTTTATTTGTGATTGCTCAAAAATAGGTACAACACGAGGACGACCTCCTTTCGTTCCGTCTCTTATTTCTACACATCCTTTACTCTGAGCTTGAGCCAGAGCTTTATCTGCATTCAATTTTGCAGACTCTTCAAACCTGAGCCCCAGTTCTCGTTGTAAATTCAGTAGTGCCCCAGTTCGCTCAGTTGCATTGTAAGTTGCTTTATCGTGACGCTCTTTGGAGATGCTTTTGTCGCCTTGACTAATACCACTTCGTTTAGGTAAATCACCCTGCTTTACTGGATCTACACGAACCTTATTATCTCCACGCGCAATTTCCATAACTCTATTCACAGCACTTAAATAATTTTGTGCTGTAGAGGCTTTAATATCTCCAGACTCAAATCGATCTCTAAGATGATCGGCATATTGCATCAAATGCGAGATTTCGACTTTTCTAAGATCTTTAATTCCCTGCTCTGCTTTGGCCCAGGAACAAAATACATTCCAACGATCATGGATCGTGCTGATAGACTCAAAGGACTTATATTCTTCTTTAAGCGCATTTAACCCGGCATAGCCCATGTCGCGGCTTTTAAGGCCAAAATTTCTGGCATCCGGGTTTGCTCGTTCACATCGCACTGATGCTTCCCTCTTAGTTGTTCTGTCCTCATTAGCCATGCCCCTAACTGGTGTTAAGTGATATGCAGTTTTTGATGGCAGCTCTGCGTGCTGCTGGCTAAGCGGTTCTCGCCGCTACATAGGGCAGATAAGACGATGCCCACGTCTTTGTTACGACCAAACATTGCTATGGCAGGGGCTCTGCTCTCAACCGTCTGGCCTGCCTGGAATGGCAAACTGACGGCAGATCCGGCTGATGTCATCGTCTCTGATTCCTTCCCAATACTGGAAAGGACCCGGCGAAGCCGGGATTTTTCGCGCGTTTTCCCGCGCGGGTCGAAAGCCTAGAGCCATTGAGGCGCAAGGCTTTCGTCGGGTGGCTAGCCCCCCGTCTCTGTTCCCTGACGGTAGACAGAGACGGGGGCGAAGCATCAGCTCCACAGCAATAGCAACATCAGTTACAAGTTGTTGCTCAGGAGGAGATCGAGCACTTTTGACTGGCTCAGGAAGGAGCCTAGAAGCTGAGACCTTTGGTTGATCGCAGGTAAGAAGCATTGTGCTGCGCAAAACGCATACAGCAATGCAGCAGCACAACGCTGCAAATAATAAGAATAGAAACATGATGTTTCCTCCGTTCTGTTAGATTTCAGGCGGAGGAGTGCCCTATCGGGGTCACATCCCCCAGATGGGTTAACTATGTAGAGCCATTCGGCTGTAAGTATTTTGAAGTGGTTTATGCTATTTCTTGGTAACGATGACTAGCTACCACCGACCGACTTTGAGCGGTATTACATCTTTTATGATAGTTTCGTTAGTCTGTGTGTCAACTGCTATCAAAAGAGGCTTTTTAGGTTGCTTTTCGACGTAATTTTCAGTCCTATCGTCACAACTGTTAATCCAAAAGCAACTTTTCGAGGGCTCTCAAACATACACATACAAACATACCTGTTTCCTTAATCAAAATACTATCTTGAGATAGTATTTTGATTAAGGAAACATGAAGCTACGCTGCGAAGGAAAATACATATGCCGTTTATTGGACATGACACGGTTAATGACAAACGTGTCAACATCCTTAACTACGAAGACCCGAGAGCAATATTTAAACGAGGTCAAATAGTATGTCGATACTGTAAAGAGGAATTGGTGATCAGAGGAAACTCTAGAATAAGCGTACCCAAAATACACTTCATGCACCTATCAAATGAGTGCAAAGGAGAATACAAACATCATCCAGAAAGTCCCGAACACTTATTCTTTAAAGAGCTGCTTTCAAGGGACTTAGCCAAAGATCTTGATGAGTATAGCAATGCACGTGTAGAGCTCGAATGTCCTGTTGAATCCATAAAGCGAATCATTGATGTTGCTTTTATCTTCCCTAATGGATGGGTTGTTGCCCATGAAGTTCAGTTAAGTGCGATCACACCCAATGAGTTAGAGGAGAGAACGAATGATTACAGAAAAGCAGGAATTGACGTTACTTGGTGGCTTGGGAAGCAGGCAAATACCCCAAAAAATCGCCAATGGTGCTACGAAAAACTGGGTGAGTGCCACACCATTGATTACGAAAAGCTGGTCGAACATTCAGCCAAGTGAAAAAGCTGTGAGATATGGAAGCTCTGAACCTAAATTTTTCACCTCCTTTTGGTGGTCGCTATCGATTGAAAATTTTAGCGAATTTAATTACCCAATGCTCCCTGCGGATAGACAAAGAATGCCGAATCAAACAATGCTCTCTTATACACTCATTCACCGCTTACTATTTGCTACACTTCAATGCTGGGCTACAACATCGTCAATAGAAAAATCGCGATTAATGAATGGGATAGGAACCCCTAAAAGCCAAGCGCAAGCAGCAGCCCTATTAGGAGCTTGGGAAGGTGTTGGATTTTTAACGAAAGAAGGAAAAGGAAAAACAGCATCGTACAAGATAGTTGATGGCTATAAGGCAGGAAATTGGCCAGGAGCCACAAATGAGCAACGAAAACAGTGCTACCAAAGAATACTAAGAAACATACCATTGGGCATAAATCTGAATGCAGTCAAAATAAGGGCTGTATGCTTAAAGAAAATAACTTATGAGGCCGCAGACTTTACTCTTTAACGGTAAAGCTTGAGCTAGAGAGCAAATCAAGTAGCTCAATTATGAGCTATTTTATAAAAATTTAGGTCATTGAAACCTTGAAGCCATTTGTTATTTATTACACAGGCTATGATTGATAGAGGTGATAGCTTGAAATACAACGCAACTCGACAGTCTTTTCCCCCTACCCCTAATCTTGATATGTGGCCTGTAGGTTCGGCAGAACGCTTAATACATGGATGCTGGCTGTTGAGCATTATGAGGCTCCATACGTTCACCAATGAGTGTGGCGAAACGCTCCAGGAAACGTACAATGAAATTAATCATAGAATAGGTGTAAATACGGTTTACATTGACCTTCTTACCTTAGGCGATAATTATAGAAATGTGTCAGAAATTTTAAATATTATCAGAAGCAATGAACAACCGACTTGGGTTTGGTTTACCAACTGCGACGCTCTATTAGATACTTCGCTTGCTGGTTGGCTACGATCGATTTTAACGACAAGTGATATGGAACATGTAAGAGTTGTTTTCCTTCTCGATAATAAAAATCAGTACCGAGAAATATTTCAAAAATATTCATTACCACTTTATAGATCTACTACAATATTTAACAACATCAAAATAAACATTTGATAGAAATTACTTATTTAAAATTTTCACATTAGCAGCCTTTACTTTAAATCCTTTTTCGTATTTGTTTCCAATCCACACCCAGATACGGCTTGAACTATAACGTAGGGTTACACCATTCAATTTTTCAATTGTTGACTTGAAGTTTTTACCGGTATGCCATTTTTTATATTCAATATCAACATCATGAATCGTCTCCATTTGTTCCATTTTTTCCATCGCGATAACTCGATTTTTTTCTTCTAGCAAGACTCTTTCTTCCTCTCTTTTTTGACGAACTAACTTTTGCTGATCACGCTCCTCCTGACGCTTGACTTGACGTTTTAATACATTTCTAGCCTCGATTGCATTCGCTTCTTTAATCAATCTTTGATATTTACTTTCATTAGCCATAAGTGATTCAAGCTCAATCGAATCAAAAAAGTATGCTAAAAAATCAGATTTTTTAGGCCAGCATGGTTCCTCATTACATACTCTCACATCATTATACTTACGCTTAGTTCTAGCTGAGTTTTCTTTGATTTTTTTGTTAACAAACCAAATTGGTAAGTATTTTTCATTTATCAACATTGAAACTGGAGCATAAAAGCTTGATGAACCAAAGAATTCTCCTCCTTCGTCACAAGAGCTTTTATATCTAGTTTTCACTGTCACTTTTATACTTTTATTCGTTTTGCCAGCCGCGACTTTCACACAAACAAAAGCTTGGCCATTTTTAATCAAAACTTTTTCTAGCTGATCAGCAAAGTGCTCAGCTTTCTTTTTTATTTCATCAACATTGTAATCAAACGCCACTTTCGACAGGTTACGTGCAACAAGTGAACTACTATTTTCATCAAACTTAAATTCACGCCGTGTGCGTTGCAACAAATGTAATAAATCAGTTTTAGCGTTAAATTTTAAGCTTGTAAAAATATCTGGCAACTGAATTTCAACATATCGTCCAGCCAACCAAAAGCTCAGCATATTAATCATAAATTTGCCTCCTTTCTTTTTTCATCAATATAATTAGCTAAATCGATTACGCTTACTAAATAATCTGACTTTTGAGACTCACGAAAAGCGGTGATTGGTAGTCGATTAGCTGTCGCTCGATCCCTAGCAGTCCGTGGAGCCAAGCCAAAGTATTTCTGAGAAATCTGGCTCAATGGGACTACAGCTGTATTAAATTCAGCCATCAACAAAAAAAGTGTATTCAAAGTAAACTCCTCCATTTCCAATCTGAACTCAATTATTATCGTGCGTTTTAATGTGCAACATATAACGTGGATCTGCCCTTTCCGGGCACTTAGAGACGTTTTTTAAGTGTTTAAGTGGAAAGCCTGTCAAGGGTTCCAGTGGCCGTTCTACGGGCTTTAAAGCGCCAGCCTTGCTCTGTATGGAAAAATGGACTAAACGCGCGCTATGAGCTAAAGCGGCCACCCCTTGACTGGGTTGGAACGTAATAGCCTTCATTCAGGAGGTTGGCTTCAGGCCGAAGGCCGCGCCATCCTCCTGAGTTCCCGACGGCGAGGGGTTCCCCCCTTGGGGGGCGGAGGGGGGTATCACTGGCCCCTAGCTTTAGCTAGGAAATGGCCAGGCATTCTTCTAAGGGGGAACCCCTCAAGGGTTCATCCCTTGGAGATAAACCTACAAAGTAGGGTTATTACTTAATATTTTATTTCTTATTAATAGCATATCTACAGTATCCACTTAGTTTTTTAGCGGATTACCTAATTTTATTTGAAATCACTTAATTTTTCTTATTCCGAAGTTATCCACAGGTTAGACACGAGAACAAAGTGAAAACGGTGAAATTAAATAGCAGATCGAGGAAAAAAGAGAAGATCCAGAGAAAGGATTAGGGACAAAAACGGATTGCAGACACAGGGAAGCCCACAGCGGGCTGTGTGGCACTAAAAGGAGTTGGGAGGGGTTATTTAGCTCGTCTTGGCTTTTGCCCAAGCCTCGAAGCTACCAAAGCGGCGTTTGAGCTCAGCTCGAACATCGGCGCCACTCATCCCAGAGGCCATCAGTTCGCTTGTGGCTGCGATTTGCTCAAGGTTGTACATACGACGCAGCTCTTTGTTCTCATCACAATCAGCAACAGACTTAGAACGCTTGGTCTTGAATGCGTGAGTATTGACGCCCGCGGTCAGCTGGCTCATACGAAGGCGGTTTCTAGCGTGTTTAGCGTCGTTCTGAGTTGGGAACTCTTCTCTGAACTTTGATCGAGCTTTCTTGAGTTTATTGGAACACCAGGTTCTAAACTTCTTCAATTGCTCGTAACCTACCGCACCGAGAGAAACCAAGAAATGAAGGTTCAGGTTCTTGATTGCTGGGCGAGCACGCTTGCTGCCATCCGGCATTTCTTGGTACTGCCGATGCATACTGAATGCGCCGGCTAACTTTAAGCGACGGAACGCTCGCCAAAAACGCTGTGACGGGTCGCCATCTTCACGCACTAAGCCCGCTACTTTGGCAATTTCAGCACAGGAACGCGGAATAAAGTCGCCATTGGGCAGAGGTGTTCCTACACGGAGCGTAGCATACTCTGTCATATTCAAGATGGCGCATAACACCAACACATCTGCCTCCCTCGCTTCACTACGATTAAGTCGAGGCTGTCCGTCTTGATTAATTTTACCATTGAGATTTGCCAGCGTAGGCAATAACTGAGGTGACTCATAATAACAAACCGCCTTTTCATGCAGTTTCCTGATCACATGAGGGATCATGTTTTTGGTCTGCTTAGCGTTGTATAGGTGCCAAGCAGGATTTTTGGGGTCATGCCCACACCTGTTGCCTGATGCTACATATTTATTCGTCTGCACAACACTTCTCCAGCCCGGAGAAGTAGTGCAATCTCAACAAATTTGACTTGTTAAAAATCCACATCTTGCTACACTAATCCTCGAATGAAAGACTAAACCCGCCAGGAGCGCCAACTCCGTTATGAGCGGGTTTTGTTTTATCTGTCATCAAGTTTTTGATTAGCGTAGCTGTCTGTCCCACTTTCACATGTGAAAGTGACGTGCCCCTCAATGTGCCCCTCGAAAAGAGAAAATCTAGTTATTTCAGAGTGTTAAACAAACAATCCATCCAATCGAGCATAGGAGCCACCGAAAAGCGGGCTGTAGGGTGCATAGTTAAAATCTCACTATTTTTCATAACCTTAGCTACAAAACCCACTATGGCCAAGCTAGGTAATTCTTCTTTGATGACTCAATTTTGCCCCAAAATGTCCCCTAAGGGAAAAATTTAGGGACACGATAAAGGTAGATCGAGTCAAGGGAGGCGGGATTATACATACCGTTACTACTTGCTTCAAATTTAGTCGGGACTGGCAGCATCAGCACCCTCTCTATTTCATTAATGGAGAGTCAATAGATGGCAACAATCTCAATAGAAAAAGTTTTTGGAAAGAGAGCAGTAAAATTCAAAGCTAGAGTAAGAGTTACTAAAAACTCGAGGCGCTTATTTGAAAAATCCAAAACATTCCCATCCGAAAAGAATGCTAAATCTTGGGCTGAACAACTAGTCAAGCAGCTCGATGTTGAGGGAATTCCAAATGAAAGGACTGCCCCGAAGACAATACTGATTGGCGACCTCATAACAGAGTACCTGAATGACCCCATAACTTCTGCTAGTCTAGGTCGCTCAAAATTCGCTGTACTAAGTCGTTTAAGAGCATACGATATTGCACTCATACGAGCAGATTTACTAACTGCTAACGACCTCGTCAACCACTGCCGTATTCGTAAAGCAGAACACACAAGGCCACTACCGCAAACTATTTATCACGACATCACTTACCTAAAGGGTGTCATTGATGTCGCCAGCCCTATGTTTGGTTATGCCGCAAACACAAAAGCACACGACGAAGCTATTCCGGCATTGATTCGATACGGGCTAATCGGGCGTAGCCAACGCCGAGAACGTAGACCAACAAAAGATGAACTCTCCAAAATGGAGCGCGGCCTAGCAAAAAGGCAATCGCATCGATGCGCGATGATTCCTCTCGTTGATATCTTTCATTTATCCATTCTGACTTGCATGAGGCTTGGCGAGATCACTCGTATCAAGTGGAGTGACATAGACTTTGAAACTTCTACGTTAACGATTAGAGATAGAAAAGACCCTCGCAATAAAAAAGGAAACAACTGCATTATTCCTCTTTTTGAAGAAGCCCAAGCGATCTTAGAGCGTCAACCTCGTCATGAGGATCTCATATTTCCTTTTCGTAAAGAGTCCATTGGCGCGGCATGGCAGCGTGTTTGCAAAGAAGAAGGCATTGAAGACCTACGCTACCATGACTTACGTGCAGAAGGCGCTTGTCAGCTATTTGAGCGTGGTCTAAGCATCGTCGAGGTATCCAAGGTAACTGGTCATAAAGACATCAACATCCTAAATAATGTTTATCTTCGCTTAAACATACAGTCTATTCATCAACACAAAACAACACTTTGAGCTGTACAAACATCAACCAAACGTGACAGGCGTCACGCATATTGTTTTTTGTACTAAAAATTTTCTGGGCATCGATAAGGCAAGCATCAGTTTCGATGCTCAGAAGCATGCTTTTTAGCACCTTTTAAGCCCCATAAATCGATTCGGACAAGAAAAGGCTTAGCCGTATTTATAACCCCCTCAAAAAACACCGTTTAAAGCATGTCTATGACAATCCCCCTCAATTTGCCAGCTAATCCTAATCTCTCTAGCATCCATTTCATCGCAGATAGCACTGCGAATGAAATATGATTTATCTACTGGAGATTCATTAGAGTGGCGACAAAATCAATTGAAATGCGTGAGACTCAAAAAGGTACTAGGTACAGAGGGCAGGTGCGCATAACACTACTGGGTAAAACTGTTAAATCGTGCGCCAAAACCTTTGACTCATTCGAAAAAGCTAAGGTGTGGGTGGACAATACAGCTCAGCTTGCAGATCGGTACGGTGTAGATGGATTAAAGAAAGCCAAAAAAGCACCTAAACCGAGAGTTAAAGACGCAGTCCATACTGTGCTTAATACCGAGCCAACCGCAAGCAACTTAGGAAAATCAAAAAAAGCTAATCTAAAAATGTTACTGAGCTTTCCTATAGCACAAGTGCCGTTAGAAGATCTCTCAGAAAGGCACCTATATGAACACTGTAAGCTAAGAGCAGAAGGAAGCAAGTCGCCTAAGCCACAAACAATTGCTCACGATATTGCTAATCTATGCACGGCATTAAAGGACGCTAACACATTTTATGGTATGCGAAGTGATACAAGCATTTTTATTAATGCACGATCTTCGTTACAACGACACAATATCATTGCCAGAAGTGAAGCTCGCAATCGTAGGCCACAACAATTTGAACTGAACAACATAACTTCGGCTCTTGAATACGCTCTAGTGAACGAAGGCAGCGGTCTACCACTTCTAGATATCGTAGAGTTTGCTATTGAAACATCACTAAGACGAGGGGAAATCTCAAAAATTCGCGTCTGTGATGTTGATTGGGAAAAAGAGACGCTTACGGTTCGAGATCGCAAACATCCAAACTCAAGGCTTCGACATACAGACACGATCCCTTTATCAAAAAAAGCACTGACAATAATAGCCAAACAAGGTATCCATGAACCAAATTACCGTATTTTCCCCTACAAGCCGGACGCTATAAGTGATGCTTGGAGAAAGATTAGAACTAAATTAAATATCGAAGACCTGCGCTTTCACGACCTTCGTGCAGAAGCAGCTTGTCGACTGTTTGAGGGTGGCTTAGATATCGTTGAAGTATCAAAAATAACAGGCCATAGAAATTTAGACATATTGAACAATCATTATATGCGATTAAAAATAGACCCTGTTAGATTATCAGCACATTGATCATTTAACACAAAAATAATATTACTTTTCAATAAGACTATAATTAAATAAATTTACTAATCATTATTAATGATAAAAATGATTAGCTGTAATCATTTAAAAACACTGTCATATTATAAATATTATTAGCTCCTTTTAACTTATAACATATTTAATTTACTTAAAAAGTAAACTCGACCTTAATAATAACGAGAAATGAACATGAAAAATATATTTAAAAATATCTTTGTGCCAGAAACAAAAACGGACAAAAAAAACAAAATAGACTCTCTCCCTAAAAAGAGTAGCATTAAGGTTGATACTGAAAATCAAAACAAATTCAATGAAAATGAAATCGTCGTCGTACCACCAAAGCTAAGACAAGAGGGACTTAATGGCATTTTGGGGAATATAGCCAAGGACTTGGCAGATGGAACAGAAGCTAATGTTCAATTCATTGCTTCAAATATTATGTCAAGGTTAGCTTCATCCATTCCAAGAGGTTACTTCACCATGCCTTATGCAGCCATTAATACAGAAATCCGTCTGTTCTCTATTCAGGCTCTACCAACAGGATGTGGGAAGGGCATCTCAGAGAAACAAGCGAAAGCTCTGTTTGATACTGCCATAGAGTTGCTAGAAAATGATGGTGTGAGTTCTCATTCAGGCCTTCCATTATACTCACGAACTTTTTCAGGGGGACTATCTACAGGAGAAGGTGTCGCACATGAGCTTCGTGATGGAATTACTAATGAAAGAGGAGAAACAACACAAGGAGTTGAAGATAAAAGACTTTATGTCATTGAACCAGAGTTTTTTAATATTCTTACAAAGAGTAATACTCCGGGGAGTATTTTGAGCACCACAATTCGTAAACTATTTGACGGTTGTCAACGATCACCGAAAACTGATCCACTTTTAGCTTAAAAACGATCAATCAAAATTGATCCACCCTTTTACTCAGGTATTGCTCCTGAGCGTCGTTTATCTTTCAATCGATAACTATCACCACTTAACTGCAAAACATGCGAGTGGTGAAGCAGTCGATCTAACATCGCTGCCGTTAATGTCGCATCATCGGCAAATGCGCTAGGCCATTGGCCAAACGATAAATTGCTGGTCAAAATAATACTGCCATACTCATAGCGCTTAGCGATCACATTAAAAAATAGGTTGGCTTCTTCTCGCCCAAACGGCAGGTAACCGATTTCATCAATGATCAATAACCTTGGAGCCATCACAGAGCGAGAGAGGTATTG
>NZ_WXWH01000068.1:0-11877 GCF_009904905.1 Vibrio sp. V30_P3S12P165
CGCTCCGCCACTGATAAGAAATCCCTAGCAGCAATGCTGGGGATTTTTTATTGTTCGCTATTAATACGAGAGAAAAGTAGACAGTAGACAGCGGATAATTTTAATTGAATAGATAGAAAGTCGGCCTGTCACGCTGGGGGTCGCGCTTGTTTTTTAATAGCAGGGAGTCCCGTCCGCTCCGCCACTGATAAAGAATCCCTAGCAGCAATGCTGGGGATTTTTGTATTGGGCAAATAGGAAAAATACTAGGATTTGGACTTTCTTGACCCGTCAACAATTTTGGAAGTTACGGATCACCCGCCATAATGCTCTGACTAATGGATCATCGAGTTGCGATCGTTTACAGCACACCCCTAACTTAAAAGGTTTAATTGGCAATACTGAAAGCTTTTGCACCTTATCTCTGAGCGGACTATTGTTGATCACGACATCCGGTGCCACACCAACACCACAACCTAATGCGACTAAACTTACAATGGCTTCATGTCCTGCGATTTGTGCGTAGATCGTTGGTTTAATCTTCATGTGTTTAAACCAACTGTTGGCTCTTTCCCGTGCCGTCCCTGCTTCGGGAACAATAAAGGGGATTTGATTCCAATCAGGAAACTCTTTTTGCAGTTCTTCTAAGAAATGACTCACTCCCGTAGGAGCGATCACTGACAATGGTATTTCACTGATCGTCGCAAACTCAAGTCTTGAAGGAATATGCTCGGGGATAGCAGCAATGGCAATATCCGCTTCATCTTCAAGAATAATTTCAATCGCTTGAGCAGGATCACCCGTGAGTAATTTAAACTCAATATAAGGGTGCTGGAGTCTAAAAGCATTGAGCAAATCCGGTAGATGGCTATAACTGGCCGTAACTGAGCAAAATAAGCGGATCTCTCCTTTTAATTCACTATGTTGTTCATCTAGCTGCAACTCTAATTGCCGCCAATCGTGCAGCATACGTTGAGCAACAGGTAACAGTTTATAGCCGGATGGTGTAATTTCTACGCTTCGATTATCACGAACAAACAAACGGTGACCAATCTCGTCCTCTAGTTTTTGAATTTGTCGACTTAATGCGGAAGGGCTGATATGCAGCATCTTTGCTGTACTGCTAAAATTTTTACTTTCACAGAGATGAACGAAGAGTCGTAAGGTTTTTATATTCATAATTAATGTATCTTGCATTTATTGCAATAACTACTTGTGAATATATCACTTTAAGCAATTAAATGTCCGCATTACTATGACAATATTCGGTGTATCGACACCGGTTGAATGGAACATTATCAAGGAGCACCCAATGGCTAATTATTTCAACACATTAAATTTACGTGAGCAGCTCGATCAACTTGGTCGATGTCGCTTTATGGCTCGAGAAGAGTTTGCGACAGAAGCGGAATTTCTAAAAGGTAAGAAAGTAGTCATTGTTGGATGCGGAGCTCAAGGTTTAAACCAAGGTTTAAACATGCGTGATTCGGGGTTAGATGTTTCTTATGCGCTACGTCAAGCCGCGATTGATGAGCAGCGCCAATCTTATAAAAATGCGAAAGATAACGGATTTACTGTTGGCAGTTATGAAAAACTTATTCCACAAGCGGATCTAGTGATCAACCTAACACCAGATAAGCAACACTCTAACGTTATTGAAACAGTGATGCCTTTAATGAAAGATGGAGCCGCATTGGGCTATTCTCATGGCTTTAATATTGTCGAAGAAGGTATGCAGATCCGAAAAGATATTACAGTAGTCATGGTTGCTCCTAAGTGCCCAGGGACGGAAGTGCGTGAAGAGTATAAACGCGGTTTTGGTGTTCCAACCTTACTAGCGGTACATCCCGAAAACGATCCAAAAGGTGAAGGCTGGGATATTGCAAAAGCGTGGGCTGCTGCAACGGGGGGGCACCGGGCTGGTTGTTTAGAGTCATCTTTTGTTGCAGAAGTTAAATCTGACTTAATGGGTGAGCAAACTATTTTATGCGGCATGTTACAAGCGGGTTCGATTGTATGCTACGAGAAAATGGTTGCTGAGGGTATTGATCCTGGATATGCCGGTAAATTGCTGCAGTTCGGATGGGAGACTGTTACCGAAGCTCTGAAATTTGGTGGTATTACTCATATGATGGATCGTCTATCAAACCCAGCGAAAATTAAGGCATTTGAGCTATCTGAAGAGCTAAAAGATTTATTGCGTCCACTGTATAACAAACATATGGATGACATCATTTCCGGCTATTTCTCTAGTACGATGATGGCAGACTGGGCTAATGATGATGCTGAGCTGTTGGGTTGGCGCGCTGAAACGGCACAAACTGCATTTGAGAATTATCCAGAAACAAATGTGAAAATTGCTGAACAAGAGTACTTTGATCACGGTATTCTTATGATTGCCATGGTTCGTGCTGGGGTTGAGTTAGCGTTTGAGGCGATGACTGCATCAGGCATTATCGATGAATCAGCCTACTACGAATCGTTGCATGAATTACCACTGATTGCCAATACCATTGCACGTAAACGCTTGTACGAAATGAATGTCGTTATCTCGGATACGGCAGAATACGGCAACTACTTATTTGCTAATGTTGCCACCCCATTATTGCGTGAAAAGTTTATGCCAAAAGTCAGTACAGATGTGATTGGTAAAGGTTTGGGTCAGGTTTCCAACCAAGTTGATAATGCAACCTTGATCGAAGTTAATAGCCTCATTCGCAACCATCCTGTGGAATATATCGGTGAAGAACTGCGCGGCTATATGAAAGATATGCAACGTATCGCTGTTGGTGATTGATTCGACTTATCAACACTATAAAAATGTAAATACAACATCGATAATAAAGTAAAAGGGCTTTGTCTTAAGACTGAGCCCTTTATATGATCGAAGATAGGAAAAACCAAGCCGATCCTAATAGAGTAAGCATTGATTACCGGTTAGCCAGTTTTTTTTCCAATTCCGCCAGTTTTTGCTCCATTTCTGTCAGCTTTTGTCGAGTACGTAGCAATACTTGGGTTTGTACATCGAACTCTTCACGGCTGACCATATCCAATTTATTCAGTTGACCTTGAATCACTTGACGAACTTTCTGCTCTACATCTGCGCCTAGATCTTTAACCGGTTGCGGCATAGATTCGTGAATCTGTTTTGCAATTTGCTCAATTTTCTTTGGATCAAACATTGTTTATTCACTCCTATATTTATTCTGCTCATTCTATGCAATTCATCATTGAAAGTCGCCAGTTGGTGATGAAAAAGGCCACAAGAGTGGCCTTTGGTAACGATTAAATGGTATGCCTTGATTACTTATTTTCAGCTAATTGACGCTGAGCAGCTTTGGCTTCATCAATTCTTGCCAGTTTTTCTAAGTCTTTATCTTCAACAAAGATAGGCAGTGGTTTGTGCTTCTCGGCAAGGTAGCTATAAATCACGGGTAGAACAAATAGCGTGAATAGCGTCCCAATTGATAAACCAGCGACAATAACAATCCCAATACTAAAGCGCTGAGCTGCTCCGGCACCGGTGGCATACATTAATGGAATCAGACCCGCAATCATGGCTGCAGTCGTCATTAGAATTGGGCGTAAACGCACTTTAGCTGCTGCTTTTACCGCTTCAATTCTATTGAGCTTATTGTGGAGTTGCTCTTCTTTGGCAACCTCACAAATTAAGATACCGTGTTTAGTGATTAGCCCAACCAAGGTAATTAAGCCGACCTGTGAATAGATATTCATGGTTGATGCGCCCCAAGCTAAGGCAATCAAAGCACCACAAATAGCCAGAGGAACGGAAACCATGATCACGAGAGGATCTTTTAACGATTCAAATTGGATAGCAAGCACCAAGAAGATAATCGCAAGCGCTAAACCGAAAGTGACATAAAGAGCACTACCTTCAGTTACATATTGGCGAGCCTCACCCATGTAGTCATGGCTATAGCCTTTTGGTAACTTAGTTGATGCTATATTTTCAAACCAGCTGATGGCATCACCCATCGCCGTTCCTGGTGAAGGAACCGCTCCAATTGTTGCTGAATTGAGCTGGTTAAAGTGTGGTAGAGCGCGAGGTTCGGCCACGACATCAATAGTAATTAAACTACCTAAAGGGATCATTTTTCCATCGATTGCCCGTACAAAGTAGTTGTTCATTGACTCTGGATTGAGACGCCATTTTCGTTCGACCTGCGGAATCACCTCATAAGAGCGACCACTGAGATCGATACGATTGACATAACCATCAGCCATCATGGTACCGAGAGTGATACCAATATCCTGCATGGTCACACCATAAGAGCCAGCTTTATCCTTATCGATGTTGATTTTCATGGTCGCGGAATCATAATTAAGGTCTAGGTTTGAGTAAACAAACAATGGACTTGATTGCACTTCCACGAGCACATCACTAGCGATAGTGAATAAGCTTTCAAAAGCATTCGGTGTGGTCATCACAAATTGAATGGGAAGACCAGAGCCTGCGCCTGGTAATTCAGGCATCTGGAATGTTGTCACGGCCATTCCTGGAATATCTTTAACCAAGTTACCGACACGAGTAGTAACCTCTGCTTGGCTTGCTTGACGTTCACTCCAAGGGACTAAAGAAGCAATCCCAAACGCTTGGTTTGATTGAGGTACGCCAGTAAAAACCTGAGCAAATTGTACTTCGGGTTGAGCTGATAAGATTTTATTCACATCATTCATGGTATTTGATAGGTAATCCAAGTTAGCATTGGATTGACCGGTACCTAATAGCATCACTACGCCTTTATCTTCAGAAGGCGCAAGTTCGCTAGGAATGAACTTAAATAAAATCGGTAAACTTGCAAACACAATCAAAGCAAAGGCGATCACAACTGGGCGGTGATCCATCACTGACTGCAACATATTGCCATAGCGTTGTGTCATTTTATCCAAGAGATGATGCACTTTTTGTTCAAATTTGTTTGGCGTTTCATTTGCCTTTAACATTTTTGAACACATCATAGGGGAAAGCGTTAAAGCAATAATACCAGAGACAAATACAGCCCCCGCTAAGGTTAGCGCGAACTCTTTAAATAGGGCTCCGGTTATGCCTCCCATTAGTGCAATTGGTGCGTATACCGCCCCTAAGGTTAATGTCATGGAAATCACGGGGACCGCGATTTCTCGTGTACCGATAATAGCAGCCCTAAATGGGGATTCACCTTCTTTAATATGTCGATCAACGTTTTCTAAGACAACAATGGCATCATCGACAACTAGGCCAATCGCCAATACCATCGCCAGCAAGGTCATTAAGTTCCACGAGAAACCCATCGCCTGCATCACCATAGCAACACCAATCAATGAAAGAGGTATTGTTACTATTGGAATGATCACTGCGCGTATAGAACCAAGAAATAGCGTAATAACCACCAGTACGATGATGGCTGCTTCAATGATGGTTTTAATGACTTCATGAATCGACTCATTAATTGCCACGGTCGAGTCATACATCACATTCATTTTGATGTTGCTTGGCATATTGCGTTTAAGTTCGGGAATCACTTCCCAAACATCTTTGGCAATATTGATTGGGTTAGCACTAGGAGCCGCGTTGATAGCAGCAACAACCGCTTCTTGACCATTCGCGCTCGCTCGGTAGGTATCGTGACTTTTTGCTAAAGTCACTTTGGCGATATCTCCTAAGCGAGTCACATTACCATCTTCAGTTTTTACAACTAAGTTTTCTAATTCCTCTACATTAGAGACTTGTGTGTCAGCGCTACCATTAAACAAGACAAACTCACCAATCGCTTGACCCGTTGCTGATTGGTAGTTGTTCGCACTTAACACGCCCATAACGTCTGCGGCGGTTAAATTAAATGCCGCCATTTTGGCCGGATCCAGCCAGACTCTTAATGCGTATTTCATACCACCATATAGATCGATGCTCGAAATACCATCTAAAGAGTAGAGTTGTGGGTTGATAACCCGCTGTAAATAATCGGTAATTTGGCTGGAGTTTAATTCATTACTGGTAAACCCAATATACATAACCGCTGTTGTTGACCCCGTCGACATTGTGACGGTTGGGTCTTCAGCTTCTTTAGGAAGCTGAGAACGAACAGAGTTGGTTTTTGCCAAAATATCAGACAACGCCGCATTTGAATCGGTGTTGAGTTTCATATTGACAGTGATTTTTGAACTACCTAATACCGATTGTGAAATCATGTAATCAATATTATCCGCTTGTGCAATTGCCTGTTCTAATGGCTGCGTGATGAAGCCTTGAATCAAGTCAGCACTCGCACCATAGTAACTGGTTGAGACGGTCACTATGGTATTAGTCATTTCAGGGTATTCACTGACCTGCATTTTGAACACCGCTTGTAAACCAAGCAGTGCAATCAAAAAACTGATCGATACCGCTAAAACTGGACGTTTAATAAAAACATCAGTAAAGCGCATAATTCCTCCGGTTACAGCATTGGTGTTTCAGCGGGTGGAGTTGTGGCGTCACTTTCTACAATACGAACTTTGACACCATTACTTAAACGTACCTGACCAGAAGTGACAACAATATCTCCAGCCTTAACCCCTTCAAGGATGTGCGCAATATTTTTCTTACGTTCACCGACTTTAACCACTCTTTGTTCAACACGTTTAACCCCATCTTGTTCTGTGATAACAAAGACATTATCACCATAAAGGGTAAATGTGATTGCCGTTTGCGGTAAGGTTACTTGCTCGGCGAGCTTGGGTAAAATGATGTTGGCTCGAGCAAACATCCCACTACGTAATTTACCTTCACTGTTGGGAATATCCGCTTGGACTTGGATCAGACCACTTTGTACACTAACGGCGGGCTCGATAGCACTGATCGACCCCTTGAAGGAGCGGTTCGGATACGAGTCAACAAAAATGTCTACTTCTTGATCCATAGAAATACGTGAAATATCCGTTTGCGGCACGGTAAAACGTAACCGCATAACACTGGTATCTTCGAGGCGAACAATATCTGTGCCTGGTTGTAAATATTGGCCAAGATAGACATTACGAATGCCCACTACACCAGCAAAAGGGGCTTTGATTTCACGCCGAGCAATCGTCGCTTTTAAACTTTCAATATCCGCAGAAAGTGAATAATAGTTAGCCTCTGCTTCATCAAATGCCTCTTGAGAAATTGAGCCTTTACTAAATAAGCCTTTATACCGCTCATATTTTGCTTTAGCAGCAGGGAGGCGAGCTTGAGAGCTTTTTAAATTTGCTTTTTCAACTTCAGAGTCAAGTAAAAGTAAAGGTTGGTTTTCTTCAACTTGAGTGCCTGAGTCAAATAGAATTCGGTCAATCACACCACTGGTTTCTGTGGTGAGCGTCACTCCTTGATTTGGTTCGATAAACCCGATCGCTTCAATGACAGGAACCCAATCGACCGAGTTAACCGTTGTTACCGTCACTGGAAATTCGGCTTCTGGCCGATTCGCCATATATTCAGCGATCTTCTGTTGTTTAAATAAATTGAAACCTATCACGCTACCAAATAGCAGTACCACGATAAGTAACATAAAAAATGTCCACTTTTTCATTCTGGTGAGAACTCCAAGTTAATATTGAATGATTGTGTCCCAACGAGCATCGACTACTACTTCCAGGCTTTCGTCATCCAGTTGAAATACCCATATATCAAGAGATGATGCATGGGCGACGGTTATTTAAAGACTCGGCTGAGTACTACGCAGCCCCTAATACATCTTCAACAACAGGGAATGCTTGATAACAGTAAACATTCTCTGCTTAAGTGACCTTAAATTGCAACCTGTTGTTATCGTTTTGTTTGCATATTATCCATGACAGTATAGAGCTTCCTTGGTGATGTTAACTTAACCGTCACGCCCACATTATAGCCTATAACCTAGTCATTTATGCAATACACTTGTGCAGTAAATTTAATGATACTGAGTTCTTTTCTTGGAGCTTAAGCTGAACAAGCAGTATCATGGCAGGCCCGAATGATAAGATTAAAAACACTATGAAGCTCAACTCAAGACAAGAAGAAGCAGTCAAATATGTATCAGGTCCTTGCTTGGTTCTGGCTGGTGCTGGTTCGGGAAAAACCCGTGTGATTACCAATAAAATTGCTTATCTCGTACAGCAATGTGGTTATAAAGCTCGCAATATTGCCGCGGTAACCTTTACTAATAAAGCGGCACGCGAAATGAAAGAGCGAGTGGGGCAAACGCTTGGTAAAACCGAATCTCGAGGTTTGATGGTCTCCACCTTTCACACGTTAGGGCTCAATATCATTCGGCGCGAATATAAGCATCTCGGCCTAAAAGCGGGCTTTTCATTATTTGACGATCAAGATCAGTTAGCATTACTCAAAGAACTTACGGATAAACAACTAGAGGGTGATAAAGATTTATTACGCCAACTATTGAGTACCATTTCCAACTGGAAAAATGATCTGGTCTCCCCTGAGCAAGCGAAAGCGCTCGCTAAAGGGGAGCTGCAACAATTATTCGCCTTCTGTTTTGATTGTTACCAAAAACAGATGCGAGCCTATAATGCGCTTGATTTTGATGATCTCATTTCATTACCGGTATTATTGTTACGTAGCCAGGAAGAAGTCCGTCAACGTTGGCAAAACCGTATCCGTTATCTACTCGTGGATGAATACCAAGATACCAACTTGAGTCAATACGAGTTGGTGAAATTACTGGTCGGGGAGCGTGGTCGATTAACCGTAGTGGGTGATGATGATCAATCCATTTACTCTTGGCGCGGAGCGAAACCGCAAAATCTTGTTCAATTAGGGTGTGATTTTGCCAACTTAAGGCTGATCAAATTGGAGCAAAATTATCGCTCAACGAGTCGAATCTTGCGAGCGGCGAATATTTTGATTGCCAATAACCCTCATGTGTATGAAAAAAAACTGTTTTCTGAAATACCTGAGGGCGAAAAGCTCAAAGTGATTATCGCTAATAATGAAGACCATGAAGCGGAGCGAGTGACTGCTGAACTGATCGCGCACAAATTTCTTAACCGTACCGCCTATCGTGATTACGCTATCTTATATCGTGGCAACCATCAGTCTCGATTAATTGAAAAGTTACTGATGCAAAACCGAGTTCCGTATAAATTATCAGGAGGTACTTCATTTTTTGCGCGCGCTGAGATCAAAGATATCATGGCGTATCTGCGCGTATTAGTGAATCCAGATGATGATAATGCCTTTTTACGCATCGTAAATACTCCGAAGCGAGAAATTGGCCCCGCAACCTTAGAAAAATTGGGCAGTTATGCCAATATGCGCGGAAAAAGTTTATATGCGGCGAGTTTTGAACTTGGTCTTGAGCAGCATCTTTCGGGACGCGGACTAGATAACTTACGTCGTTTTACCGAGTGGCTAGTCGCTATTGCAGATAATGCTGAACGAGGAAATACTGTGGAAGCGGTACGTTCGCTGGTACGTGATATCCATTATGAAGACTGGTTATACGAAACGTCTTCCAGCGCTAAAGCGGCAGAGATGCGCATGAAGAACGTCTCTGAACTTTACTCATGGATTGTTGCTGATTTAGCAGGTGAAAATAACGATCAGCAAGAGAAGACCTTACAAGAAGTCGTACAACGTTTAACGCTACGCGATATGATGGAGCGTGGAGAACAAGATGACGACAGTGATGCTGTACAACTGATGACGTTACACGCATCGAAAGGTTTAGAATTTCCTTACGTGTATTTAATTGGCGCTGAAGAAGGTATCTTGCCACATCAAACCAGCATTGATGAGGATAATGTCGAAGAAGAGCGACGGTTAATGTACGTCGGTATTACCCGTGCTCAAAGAGAGTTAACCTTCACCTTATGTAAAGAACGCCGACAATTTGGCGAATTACTAAAACCGACCCAAAGCCGCTTTTTAGATGAATTACCTTATGATGATGTGGCGTGGGAAACCAAGAAAAAAGTCCTTTCGCAAGAAGAGCGGATGAGTAAAGGGCAAGCCCATATTGCCAATATAAGGTCGATGTTTAATAAAAAATGATCCAATCAGAGCCTAGTGCCAACCGACCCCAGTAGCCAAGCTCTGAGCAGAGGTTATCGGGTGCCGCCGACTATAGCCCGGCGATCATATGTTCAATGGCAGCAACAATTTCTTCATCGGAACAATTCATGCATGTGCCGCGGGCTGGCATTAGGTTAAAACCTTGTATGGCATGTTTGGCTAATACATCTTTACCTTGTGCAAGCCGAGGAGCCCAATCTTGAGCATCTCTAGTTTTGGGTGCTCCAGTTACTCCCGTTGCATGGCAGGCGGTACAAAAAGTTTTATAGACTGTCTCGCCATCACGAGGGCCGATAGGCTCTTCTTTTATCGGTTCATTACCAGCAAGATAAACGTTGCCGACAGGTTTGATGCGTTCAGCGATAGCATCATAATCACTGGGGCTCATCGCAAATACTGCGGCCGAAAAGGTGAACGTAGCAAATAGTACGCTTAAGGCTGATCGAGACATATCCATTAACTCACTTTACATTGCAAGGGTAAGCGTATCTTACCTAAATTTTATACTAAGATTGGGTTCTATTGATTTAAAATGATAAAACCTGTTAAATCAATGTAAATATAGAGTAAGTATATCCCGTTCGGATGTTGCAATAAACAACAAGTTGCGATCTTCAAGGGATGAATCACATCCTGTTCGGTCATTTTATCGCAGCGGTTGATGAAAAAGCCGTCAAACGAGAAAAAAAGTTAAAAAAGTACTAGACGACCTTAGGGGATATACGTATTATTCCACTCCGCCGATAGGGCATGCGCCCGTAGCTCAGCTGGATAGAGCGTTGGCCTCCGGAGCCAAAGGTCGAAGGTTCGAATCCTTTCGGGCGCGCCATCTGGTGGGTTGATTGGTGCATGTTGGCAACATTGATGGTGGCTATAGCTCAGTTGGTAGAGCCCCGGATTGTGATTCCGGTTGTCGCGAGTTCAAGTCTCGTTAGCCACCCCATTATTTAGGTAACCGATGTTCCCTTTCTTGATTAAATTCGAGATAAAATAAGTAACAGGTTTTGTCGGTGAATAGCGCAATTTAGTGGCGCATCCCGGGTTTAGGAGTGGCGGACCAGAGGGCGACCCTCGTTCGATGCTCCTAAAGTAAAAAATTGTTTCGGTGAATAGCGCAGTTTGGTAGCGCATCCGGGTTTAGGAGTAGCGGACCAGAGGGTGACCCTTGTTCGATGTTCTTAAAGTAAAAAATTGTTTCGGTGAATAGCGCAGTTTGGTAGCGCATCCCGGGTTTAGGAGTAGCGGACCAGAGGGTGACCCTTGTTCGATGCTCCTAAAGTAAAAAATTGTTTCGGTGAATAGCGCAGTTTGGTAGCGCATCTGGTTTGGGACCAGAGGGTCGGGGGTTCGAATCCCTCTTCACCGACCACTTATTAAAAAGCTAGCCCATGGCTTAGCTTAAAATAACGGCAGGCAAGCGGTTATTGCAAAAGTTGATGGTGGCTATAGCTCAGTTGGTAGAGCCCCGGATTGTGATTCCGGTTGTCGCGAGTTCAAGTCTCGTTAGCCACCCCATTATTTAGGTAACCGATGTTTCCTTTCTTGATTAAATTTGAGATAAAATAAGTAACAGATTTTATCCGTGAATAGCGCGATTTAGTAGCGCATCCCGGGTTTAGGAGTAGCGGACCAGAGGGTGACCCTCGTTCGATGTTCTTAAAGTAAAAAATTGTTTCGGTGAATAGCGCAGTTTGGTAGCGCATCTGGTTTGGGACCAGAGGGTCGGGGGTTCGAATCCCTCTTCACCGACCACTTATATTGAGCCCTAGTCGAGAGACTGGGGCTTTTTACTTTCTGTTAGTGATTGAGAGGGTCGGGGGTTCGGCTGATATTTAGGATCCACTCTTCACCGGCCAATGTATTGAGCCCTA
>NZ_WXWH01000029.1:0-10984 GCF_009904905.1 Vibrio sp. V30_P3S12P165
AATAAAAATTGTTATTTATCAAACATATAAAAGCAATTATAGCGAGTGAGCTTGTAATTTGGTTGATTGAAATATTTTTTCCAATCAATTATCTTAAGAAATATAAGTTTCAGTGTTAAGATGATTTTGTGACTATTTTTCAACTTTAAATGAACTGAGGAGTCAGTGATGAGTACCAATATCGTATTGCCAAGAATCATGCACATCGGAAAAGGAGCGGCGATGAAAGTCGTTGAAGTGATGAACGTATTGAAGGTTCACGCTCCTCTTATCGTCACCGATAACATGATGGTTAAGTTAGGTTATGCCGAACAAGTACAGCAAGTTTTACGCCAGTCAGGCATCGAGAGTATGATTTATTCAGAGACGGTCCCTGAACCAACGGTCAGCTCAATCCAAGCTGGTGTTGATTTAGTTCGCTCAAGCCATTTTGATTCTATTATTGCTCTTGGAGGGGGAAGTCCGATAGATAGTGCGAAAGCCATTTCTATTGTCGGTAAATTCGGCGGCCAAGTCCGTGATTATCGATTCCCCAAAAATGTTGCAGATAGCGGTTTGCCAATTATTGCCATTCCTACAACCGCAGGAACTGGCTCAGAAGTAACACGTGTTACCGTGATTACGGACGATCAAAATGATGAAAAAATGCTTTGTATGGGATTGGGATTTATGCCCATGGCTGCTCTGATCGATTATGAATTGACCTTATCATTGCCTCCAAGAGTCACCGCCGATTGTGGATTAGACGCTCTGACTCATGCGATTGAAGCATATGTCAGTCAAAAAGCGAACCCTTTTACCGATGCACAAGCCCTCTCGGCTATCGAATTGATTGGATCTAATTTACGCTACGCTTTCGATGAACCGCATAATGAAGCCGCTCGAGCAGCAATGATGTTAGGTGCAACACTGGCTGGAATTGCATTTTCAAATGCTTCAGTTGCTTTAGTTCATGGAATGAGCCGCCCTATCGGCGCTTTTTTTCATGTGCCCCATGGTTTATCCAATGCCATGCTATTACCAGTGATTACTGAATATTCCATTCCTGCAGCAAACGATCGCTATGCCGATTGTGCGCGAGCCATGGGTGTCGCGCTGTTATCTGATGATAATTCGGTCGCCTGCCAAAAGTTACTCACAGAGCTACGGCTGTTGAATACACATCTTAACGTTCCCTCTCCCTCTTCTTATGGTATTGAGAAAGATAAATTTTTCGATCTTCTACCCACCATGGCCCAGCAAGCATTGGATTCAGGTTCACCACTCAATAATCCCAAAGTTCCTACCATTGAAGAGATGATCGAACTTTACCGCAAGGTATGGATGGAAGGTGAAAGATAAGCGGATTAACCACATCACCATCATTTGAAGTTGCAACGCGAGACTGACCGGTAAATAAACCACACTCGTTTATTGGTTCGTAACCGTTAAGCGCTCGTCCTGCAACTTCAAGTAAAAAGAGAAATATTATGAAAATCAACCATCTATTGGCTCTATTCGTTATCGTTTTCAATGTTCACTCTGTGACGGCAAAAACCATTACGGTGAATAAGGTGGAAGGCGAAAAAGAACAACTTGCATTTAATATATTGCAATTAGCGCTATCCAAAAGCTCACCTGAATTAAGCATTAAACAGAGTGAGCAAAATTATAATGAAACTCGCCTTGCCGAGGAAATTCAAGCCAATCATATTGATGTAATGTGGGCTGGCGCATCAGCAGAACGAGATGAAAAACTTTTGGCGATACGTATTCCTATTTTTAAAGGGCTTATGGGACACCGAATTTTTATTATTCGCTCAGCCGATCAAGGAAAATTTTCCCAGATAAAAAATCTTACTCAGCTTAAAAAATTTAAAGCGGGGCAAGCCACTTTCTGGGGAGATACACAAGTTCTCAAAAGTGCCGGTTTACCTCTAGTAACCACAATTAAATATAGTAACCTTTTCCGGATGTTAGAAGGTGGACGCTATGATTACTTTCCTCGTGGTGTACTCGAACCTTGGGAAGAAGTTGAACAGCATGCGCATCTAAACTTAACAGTAGAAAAAGAGGTAATGTTGATTTATCCCTTTGCTTTATATTTCTACGTAAATCAAGAAAACCAGCAACTTTATCATCAAATATATTCAGGTTTTATGTCAGCCATCGATGATGGTAGTTTTGATCAGTTATTTTTCAATAGCCAGATCATTAAAGAGGCATTTGCTAAAGCCAATTTAAGTCAACGAACGATTTTACGTATCGATAATCCTTACATGCATCCTGATACACCTTATGCAAATAAAAAACTTTGGCTAGACATCAACCAATTATAGGTCATTCACCATGAATTCAATTCGATATAAATCTATGCTACTTTTGATCATCATTTCATTAGTTGTGATGACATTTGTTTTCTCTGGTAGCTATTTTCTTGCAAAGAATTATTTAGTCAACCAATTAGAACAAGACATTAATGACACAAACCAAACACTCTCTGTTGTATTAAAAGAGCCCCTATTTTCATACGACACTCAATTAATTGATAATATCACTCACTCTTTTGTCAATAATCCTTACCTCTACCAAGTTAAAGCATTTGATCACCGTGATAATCTCATTGGAGAAGCCAAATCTAATGAACTTGCTCCTGCAATATCAGAGTTAAAATCTTTCACATTAAATATTTTATGGGAGGATGGACAAAAGATAGGTTCATTAGTGATTGATTATCGGCTTGATGCAAACAGTGCTATTTTAAGCACGATAAAAAAAATGTTTCTCCTCATTGCCATCCTATTATTATTCTCCTTGCAACTGATTAATTGGGGGGTATTATCAAAATTGGTGATCGCTCCGCTGACTCAAGTCACCGCGGTATTATCTAAAATCGCTCAAGGTGAAGGCGACCTAACCAGCAGGCTAACCATTCGTCATCATGATGAAGTTGGTCAATTAGCCAATGAATTTAATACGTTTATTTCAAACCTTCATGCGTTAGTCACTCGTATTATAGCTTCCACAACAGAGCTAACTTTATGTGCCGAGAAAATTCGCACAAATAGTGAACAAAACAGCCACGAAACACAACAACAATTACGAGAGATAGAACAAGTTGCCACCGCGTTAAGTGAAATGGCTTCGACCTCTCATGAAGTTTCGTTAAATGCTAATAATACAGCAGATAAAACAAGAAGTTGTAATGAACTTGCGGAACAAGGTAACCATGTTGTCCAACAAACTGTTTCTGCAATTCATAAACTCGGCGATGAAATTAATGCCACTTCTAGCACTATTATTGAACTAAAAGAAAAAAGTGATTACATCAGCACAGTATTAGAGGTGATTAAAGGGGTGGCGGATCAAACCAATTTACTGGCTTTAAATGCTGCAATTGAAGCCGCTCGGGCGGGTGAACAAGGACGTGGTTTTGCCGTGGTCGCAGACGAAGTTCGAGCGTTAGCGTTACGGACTCATCATTCCACAGAAGAAATCGAGCAAATCATTCATGATCTTCAAGCCAGTTCAGAAAATGCTAATTCTCAAATGCATGGCACCAGCATAACGTTAAGTCAAACCGTATCAGAATCAGAACAAACCACCCTAGCACTCAATAATATTATTAAACATATTAATGACATTAATGATATGAACACCCAAATCGCAGCAGCAACTGAAGAGCAAACTACGGTCGCGAGCGATATTAGTGAAAAAATTAATACCATTAATGAAAGTACCACATCCGTGACCAATAATGTGGCAGGAGTGCGGCTATTAAGTGAACAATTAGATGAACTTTGTCAACATATTCGTCAAGATTTAAGTAAATTTAAAGTCTAACCGTGAAGCGGATTAGCCAATTAAAAAAATGACCCATAACATGGGTCATTTTTCTAGAAGAATATCGTTGATTCAGTTATTCCATTGTGGGCATTGAGAAAGAACTTATATGTTGCTCTAATCGAACACTGGCAGGCCAACGGCTGGTCACGGTTTTCATCCGAGTATAAAAACGCACACCATCTTGGCCGTGGACATTAAGTGGCCCAAATATAGAGCGCTTCCAACCGCCAAAACTGTGAAAAGCCATCGGAACAGGAATCGGAACGTTTATTCCGACCATCCCTGTATGCACATCTTCACTAAATTGACGAGCCGTTTCACCATCACGAGTAAAGATGGCTGAACCGTTGCCATATTCATGACGATTAATTAACTCTAATGCCGTTTGATAATTTTCTACTCGAACCACGCACAAGACTGGGCCAAAAATCTCTTGTTGGTATACCGTCATATCAGGGGATACATGATCAATCAATGTTGGACCAACGAAGTACCCCGCCTCATTCCCCTTGACAGAAAAATCTCGTCCATCAGTGATTAATGTGGCCCCCTGCTCTTGTCCTGATTGAATATAGTCACAGATTTTTTGCTTGTGCTGCGCTGAGATAACTGGCCCCATGTCATTTTCAGTGCCATCGACTAACCCTGGCCCCACTCGCATGGTCGCGATTTTTTGTTGCAGTCGTTCAATCAATTGATCAGCCGTTTCATCACCGACCACGACCGCGACCGAAAGAGCCATACAGCGTTCTCCAGCTGCACCAAAAGCAGCCCCCATAATCGCATTGGTTGCCATATCAATATCGGCATCGGGCATCAAAATACAGTGGTTTTTAGCACCGCCTAATGCTTGGCAACGCTTACCATGAGCAGAGGCTGTGCTATAAATATATTCGGCAATTGGGGTCGATCCAACAAAACTAACCGCTTGAACTCTCGAATCGGTCAGTAATACATCAACGGCCTCTTTATCCCCATTCACCACATTAAAGACACCATCAGGTAAGCCAGCTTCTGTCAGCAATTCAGCAAGAATAAGTGCAGCACTAGGATCTTTTTCTGACGGTTTAAGAATAAAGGTATTACCCGTTGCCAACGCAATAGGAAACATCCACATGGGTACCATTGCCGGAAAATTAAACGGAGTGATACCAACACAAACACCGAGTGGCTGCATTAAAGAATGGCTATCGACATGCGTACCCACATTGGCGGAATGTTCGCCTTTTTGCAAATGTGGGATACCGCAGGCAAACTCAACCACCTCAAGCCCACGAGTTACCTCTCCTACCGCATCTGAATAGACTTTGCCATGTTCATTAGAAATAATGCGCGCTAATCGATCCATATTCTGTTCTAGTAGCGCTTTAAAGCGAAACATAACCCGGGCACGTTTTAACGGGCTAGTTTTCGCCCAAGAGGAAAACGCCGTTTCCGCAGCTTTAATCGCTTGGATAACATCTTCCTTTTGACTTAATTGTACCTGACGAGTTTGCTCACCGGTTGCTGGGTTATAGATAGCAGAAAATCGTTCACTCTCGCTTGTTTTGCGTTGACCATTAATAAAATTCAACACCGTTTCCATCGTTTTCTCCTTTGGCTGTCTTGACTGGAAGATCATTATTATTTTGCTGTCATTACCGATTCTGTACGTTTGGAATTGTTTTGACCTTAACTCCTTTATACAGAATAAACGTTTCATTTTCAACAATGAAAGGTTTATTTCGTTTAATTGTTGCGTTTTTCACATCAGCTTAAGTGAGCCGAGTGCAGCATAGACGCACAATGACTGATCAGCTTGGCTTGGTTTGCTTTATTTACTAAAAAAGCGCCTAAAAAGGCGCTATGAAGAATGAAACCATTGCCATCACTGATGGTTATAAAAGTCCGGCCTCTTTAGCAAAGTTGGATAAATTGTTATAACCCAGCGTTGCATAGGTCAACGGGTGAGCTATCGCAGGATCTTGTTCAGCTTCAACCACTAACCAGCCGGTATAGTTCACCGCTTTTAAGACGTTAAATACCGCAGGGTAATCAATGCAGCCATCGCCAGGAACGGTATAAACACCTTCAAGAACCGAGTCTAAAAAGCTTAATTTGCGATTTTTCACATCGGCAAGGACATCTTTTCGAATATCTTTACAGTGCACATGGTTAATCCGCTCGGCCCAACGCTGTGCAACCTTGACTGGATCTTCACCCGCAAAAGTTAAATGACCAGTATCGAGTAACAAACCAACTTCAGGGCCGGTGTGTTCCATCAAATGATCAATGTCTTGTGCGGTTTCAATGACGGTTCCCATATGATGATGGTAAGCAATTTGAACCCCTTGGCTTTGCGTGTATTGGGCAAATTCTGTCAGTTTTCGGCCATACTCTTCCCAGCGGTCGGCGGGAAATAAAGGGCGTAGATGAACAGGCGTGTCTTTGGCACCATGAATACAGTTGGTAACTTCACACGCCACCATCACTTTAGCCCCAAGCTCGCGTAATAGCGTAAGATGCTCCTGTACTGCTGCGATTTCTTCTTCCACACTCCGTGTCAATAACTCCATCGAATACCAGCCAGAAACCAACTGCAATTCATGGCTAGCTAATATCGGGCCCAGTACGCTCGCTTGACGTGGGAATTTATTTCCCAACTCAAACCCGGCAAAACCTGCTTGCTTTCCTTCACTTAAACAAGTTTCTAACGATGTTTCCGCTCCCAGAGTTGGCATATCGTCATTGGTCCACGTCAGTGGGTTGATACCTAATTGAACACTCATCAAAAGTCTCCTTTTATTGCACTATTTTTCGCCACGTTGACGCCATAGTGTGATTAAGTTGTGATAATTTTTTTTCACGGTATGAATTAGAGTTTGGTCATCCATTTGACCGGCTAACCACGCACGTGAGGGCTCTCCAAATAACGTGCGACCAACAGCAAACCCTTTCACGATACGTTGTCCTGCTGTTTGTGAAAAACCATGCTGTAATTCTGTTTGTGGTGCATCTAGGCCAAGAATGACTACGCCTCGACAATAAGCATCTCGCTGTTCGATTAAATCTGAAACCGCTTGCCAGCTCGCTTTATCAAGCGGTGGAAGTTTCCACCAATCCGGTTTTATTCCTAAGTTATAAAAGCGTTGCATCGCTCGTAGATAGAGAGCATCTTCTTTTTTGATGCCATTTGGTAGAATGACTTCAAGCAGTAATTCGTGTCCTGACTGACAGCAGGCTTGATACACTTCTTGAATTTGGTGTTCTTGTTGTGAACGTATCGCGTGATCATCTTCTGGATTAAAAAACACTAAACATTTCACGATATGCTCTAACGGCCAACTGATCAGTTGTGAACCAATATTGCCATGTTCAAGCTTCAGCGGACGTGAGCCTGGTAATTCAATGGGGCGAGCAATCCACCACCCTTGCCCGGTGACCGTATTTAATACATCTTGACCAAATGAACTATCGCACAATAGTCCAGCCTGACCATGTGCTAGCCCGGCTTCAAGCGCTACTTCTTGACTGGCTTGCAAAATCAATTTTTTGAGAGGTTTAATGCGGGCGAGATCGGCACCGGCTTGTCGCGCCATATCGACAAATTGAATACGGTGATCAAATGCCATCACACAAAGCTCGTCTCGTTCCGGTGATTTTCGTGTCGTTACTCGGTGAAGATGATTGAGTTCACTATCTAAATCTGGACGTTTCACTTGTGTCGCACGTAGTAAATAATTATCGAGTTCAGCTTTAGTCGGCATCGCAGGGGCACAGCCATGGCGAGAAACGACCAACGCACCACAAGCATTGGCATAGGCACAGGCTTTTTCCCAACCTTCTCCATTTAAGTAACCACGTAATAGACCGGACATAAAGGCATCACCCGCACCTAACACGTTCAACACATCCACCCGAACACCATAAACCGTGATCCCGAGATCAAGATGCTCTGGAATTTCATTGCTAAATACCGAGCAACCAAGAGCACCCCGTTTACAAACGAGTTCAGCCTGAGAAACTTGACGGACGGCTTTTAATGCTTGGATGGTGTCTGTTGAACCACCACAGATGTGGAATTCTTCTTCAGTACCAACAATCACATCAAATAGCCCTAATACCTCTTGTAGTTGCTCGGTGACTTGCTCCGATTCAATAAAACGAGTTTCACCATCACCTAAAGAGGTAAGCCCCCATAATACTGGGCGGTAATCAATATCTAACGCGGTTTTAACCCCATGACGACGCGCATATTTCAGCGCAGTCAGCACTGCTTCACGAGTTTTAGGGTGAGAAAGGTGCGTTCCGGTAATCGCTAAACAGCGCGCAGAAGCAATATACTCTTCTGTGAAATCTTCTTTGCTGATCGCCATATCGGCACAGTTTTCACGATAAAAAATCAGCGGAAAGGTCTCTTCGTCTTTGATTCCGAGGATAACAAGCCCCGTTAATCGCTCTTTATCAGTGATAAGATGACTGGTATCACAGCCAACACGTTGTAATTCTTCGCGCAGGAATCGGCCCATGTGCTCGTCGCCAACACGTGCCAGCATAGAAGACTTCAACCCCTGCACTGCCGTGCCATAAGCAACATTACCCGATGAGCCCCCTAAATATTTACTAAAAGAGCCCATATCTTCTAAGCGGGCACCGACTTGCTGACCATAAAGATCAACCGCAATTCGTCCCATACAAATTACATCTAATTTTTTTTCTGTACTCACCGTTCACTCCTCAAGTCCCTCAGTGCTATACGCGGCTTTTTTACCTTTTTGGGCTAAAAGTGCGTTCTGCCATGACATTGTATAAGCATTTCACAAATACATTTATACGGAATATTTATTTCATTTTCAACTAAAGAAATAGCGCAATATTTCATTCTGTGATCATGATGGAATTTTGTTTTATCGACACTCAAAATAGGGCAATACGAACAATAAAAACAAAAAATAATACAAAGAATCAAAAAGATAGGAATTAATAAATAATGCGTTCATCAATAACAGAATAAAGGCGCAGGGAACTGAAAAAAGCCCACCACAACACGTGGTGGGAATCGGGGGAGAGCATTTATTATTATTTAATACTGACGAGCCTTAGTGAGCACTTGTTTAATCTTATTTGCGGCTTGTTCTATTTCGGGTTTATCAGCTACTTGTGCAGTACCACAACGCCACCATGCTTCATAGCCATGTGTCATAGTTTTCGGTAGCACTTTGATATCAATCAGCGTCGATACCGTCTGCTTTTTCGCATCGGCGAGCGCAGCAATCAGTTGTTCTTGGTTATAAACTCGATAAGCACGACACCCATAACTTTCGGCATTCATAGCAAAATCAACCGGCACGAGCGGCCCTGTCAAACGATTCGTTTGCGGATCTCGAAATCGGTTTTCGGTACCGAAACTTCCCATACCTTGGCTCATTTGTAAATTATTGATACAACCAAACGCTGCGTTATCAAATAGAATTACGTTGATCTTCAGCCCTTCCTGAATCGATGTTTGTAATTCAGAATGCAGCATCATATAAGAACCATCGCCTAATAAGGAATAAACCGGCTGATCTGGACAGGCTATTTTTGCTCCCACAGCGGCTCCAACTTCATACCCCATGCAAGAGAAACCATACTCCATATGGTAGGTATCAGGCACTTTCGGTTGCCATAATCGTTGTAAATCGCCGGGTAACGAGCCAGCAGCTCCCACCACGATCGCATTATCTTCCAAATACTGATCTAATAAACCAAGTACTCGTGTTTGTGTGAGTTCCGTATTGAGCGTCTCACGATACTCCCTGAGTTGATCATCAAAGTGCCCTTCGATTTCGGGTTGATAACTTTGGCCAACTTGTGTGTTAAATAACCGATTAACTTCTTCTTGCCACAAGGCTTTGGCTTGTTGGATTTCTTGCTGGTAAGACGTTTGATACCCTGCTTGAGTTAACCGATTCGCGATTACGCTAAGCGCTGTTTTTGCATCTGCGACAACCGACGTTGCATCAAGTTTACTGGCATCAAATTCAGACACGTTTATGGTTAAAAAATCGACCTCAGGATGTTGAAATAAAGATTTCGATGCGGTGGTAAAGTCGGTAAATCTCGTCCCCACACCAATGACTAAATCGGCATCTTTTGCTAACAAGTTTGCCGCCAAGCATCCGGTTGTACCAATGCCACCTAAGTTCAGCTCATGATCGAATACAACGGCACTTTTTCCGGCTTGAGTCTCCCCAAATGGGATATGAAAGGTTTCAGCAAACTGACGAAATACGTCATGAGCTTCAGAGTAGCGAACGCCACCACCGCAGATCAATAGTGGTTTTTTCTTCTTCATGATCAGTTGAACAGCGTCATTGATCATTGCGTCTGTCGCTGGTCGACGCTCAATACGGTGCACCCGTTTTTGAAAGAAATAATCAGGAAAGTCATATACCTCTCCTTGTACATCTTGAGGAAGGCAGATGGTAACCGCACCAGTATCAGCCGGATCGGTTAACACGCGCATGGCATGAATCATTGCAGACATCAACTGTTCTGGCCGATTGATACGATCCCAATAGCGAGAAACGGGTTTAAAACAGTCGTTGGTACTGATGGAAGCATCGTAATACTGCTCTACTTGTTGCAGGACAGGATCCGGCTGTCGACAAGCAAATACATCCCCCGGAAGGAAGAGAACGGGAATTCGGTTTGCGGTTGCCGTTGCTGCCGCCGTAATCATATTTGCAGCACCAGGGCCTACCGATGAGGTCACCGCATATATTTTTTTGCGTTTATGTTGTTTAGCAAACCCCATAGCAATGTGTGCCATGCCTTGCTCATTACAACCTTGATGTACGATCAGATCACCTGAGTCTTGTTCCAGCGCCTGCCCAAGCCCAACCACATTACCATGCCCAAAAATGCTCAGCACACCATGAATAAATTTGTGCTGCTGACCATCAAATTCAACATATTGTTGATTCATAAATTTGACCAGCGCCTGCGCTGTTGTCATTTTTAGCGTCTTCATAACCCGAATATCTCCAAAATTTGCTCAGAGAAGCGTTGATGCGATTTCATCTCTGCTCTCGTGGTTGACCACAATTCTATTATTCTCTAAACTCACTATATGAAATATAAATTTCATTTCAATTAATTTTCGAAATAAAGTTAGCTTTTGTGATCTGGGTATAGT
>NZ_WXWH01000066.1:0-9161 GCF_009904905.1 Vibrio sp. V30_P3S12P165
TGAAAGTTTTAAAAATGTTAAATGTGTTTTTACTACAAAAAATATCAACTTAACCTTGTTATTATCGGTAATAAAAAGCCCCTACCTTACAAATGATAGGGGCTGGGGGTTACCTAGCAACTATAAGCACAGGAGCAAATAGGCTATTAGGCAGGTAATCGTATATGCTGGCTCATTTCTTCCCTAACTTGAGGAACGGTTAAACCAACAATAATTTGGAAACTATCGCCATTTCTCACCACATTTACTGCGCCATGGTGTTGAAAGAATTCTGTTTCAGCAACGTTTTCTGGATGATGTACCTTTACTCTTAAGCGAGTGGCACAGTTAGTCAGTAACGCAATATTTTCTTTACCTCCTAACCCCTCAATAAAGGCCAGCGCTTGGCTGTCTTCGCTAGTGCTCGCTTCCTCACCAACCGCCGCACCTTTCTTAAAGTCAGATTTAGTGTATAGCTTAGCTTGCGCATCACCACGTCCAGGGGTAGGAATATCGTATTTTAAAATTAAGGTACGAAAAACAACAAAATAGATAGCGGTAAAACTTAAGCCAATGAAAACTTGAATGACATAAGTTCCAGCATGATTGCTGCCCAGAGGTAGCCAATTTTGGAACACAAAATCAATCAAACCTGTCTGGAAGTTACCTGACACACCAAACCAATAAGCAATCGTTGCCATGGTGGCCGATAACGCAGCGTGTAAAGCAAACAATAGCGGAGCAATAAATAAGAAAGTAAACTCAATCGGCTCAGTGATCCCGGTGAGTATGGCCGTCAAAGACGCGCCCAGAACTAAACCCAACACCATTTTTTTGTTGTTTGGCTTCGCTGTAGAATATAAAGCGAGTGCAATACCCGTACAACCAAAGACTTTACCCATCCCGGTTAGCATCAAACCCCCTTGAGGAAACTGCTCGGTCAGTGGCGCTGGGTTAGCCGCAAACTCTGGAATATGTTGAATCCAATAGGCAACCGTACCACCATCCACAGCCACAGGGCCATAAAACACCGGACCATAAACAAAATGATGTAATCCTGTTGGGATCATAATTCGCTCAAGGAAGGTGAATGCCCACACCCCAAATGAACCAGCAGAGACTAAAAATGTTTGTAAGTTATTGATGCCATGTTGAATGCTTGGCCACACTAAACAGGTGACGATCGCCAGCAACACCATAATGGGAAAGCTAATGATCACGACTAATGGGGTGCCGCCAAACACCGCTGCCCAGTTTGGTAATTTTTTGTCAAAGTAGCGGTTATGGACCCATACCGAGATCCCTGCAATCACAATTGCACCAATCAAGTTAGTATCCAGGGTTAAAATTCCACCAATATCCGTTAAACCTCGCTCACCCGCAGCATAATTGACCCCTAATTCTGGCCCCCAAAATTGTAGTATCCCACCCACTACATAATTAAAGGTAATGTAAGAAACTAAAGTAGCCAGTACCGCACGGCCAGAGGCTGATTTTGCTAAGGCGATCGGTAATCCCACCGCAAACACCAAAGACATATTCTTAAATACCGCCAATGATGCCTGCAGTAAGATAGTGGATACTTTTACCCAAGTACTCCCTTCAACAGCCCAAGGAAATAAATCTTGATTGAGTAGCATAACTGAGAATCCAAGCAGCATCCCAGCTGCCGGAAACAATAGCACTGGAACAAACATCGCAGCGCCAAAACGTTGGATCATATCTTTCATAATGACCTCATCCTTTGGTTTATCTTATAAAATAGGCCTGGGTAACTGGGCCTGATATACCCTTCCTACTTGAAGCCGCAGGGGTGTTGGCTAAGTTCATTCACCCCAATCACATAGCCTGTCTATGCTCATGAGGTTCACCTGCAACTCCAAGTTGTTTGGGTAAAATTTATTTAAATTGAGGTAAGTAGGAGGCATTTTCTACTAATAATTTATCCACGATGGCCTGTGCCGTCGGCACATTTACCACGGTGCGATTTAACGTTAAAGCGTTAACTAAGGTTTGACGACAACCACTAAACCAAGCATCAACCACTAATTTCTCATAACCCAATTGAGTTTCGATCATGGCTTTTTGGAAGGTTGGAATATGACCAACCGCAAAAGGTTTTGGGCCGTCATTGGTCAATGCTGCTGGTACTTCAACCATGGCATCTGACTGAATGTTTGCAATTGCACCTTGGTTCGGCACAATCACAAGGTAGGTTTCTCCAAGATTATAGGCTAATGAAGCGGCGACTCTGACCATATAACGGCCGTGAATATCGGCATGCAACTGCTCATACTGTGCTGTGCCCGCTTCAATAATGCGTCGGTTAAGTTCAAACACTCGCTTTTCTCGACCATTGATCACTTGACGGGCACGAGTGTTATTAATGTCTTCTTTGGCAACCATTTTTTCTGGATAGAGATAATACTGCAGGTAGGTATTAGGCAAAAATTGCGGATTATCACGTAACATGATCTGCATATTTTTAAATGTTGCTTGCCATGAAGGATCATCGGCAATTTCGGCATCCACGGCACTGATCCCTTGCTCAAGGATAATGTGTTTAATCTTATCGGTCAGATCTTCACCTTGGCGATTACGAATTTTAGTAAACCATCCATAATGGTTGAGGCCAAAATACTCTGGAACCAAATCCCAAATTTCGCAATTAAGTAGCTGAGCATAGCTGACCATGATCGCCGCTGGCATATCACAGATATTAAGAATTCGTTTGTCGTCAGGAAACTCTCGATTTAAGGCTTCTGCAACAATGGCTGCCGGATTGGTATAATTTAAAATCCATGCATCCGGAGCATAATGGCGGATCTCATTAACTAAGGTGATCATGTCACCAATAGAACGCAGTCCATAAGCCATACCACCTGCCCCACAGGTTTCTTGACCGACACAACCGAATGAAAGCGGAATTTGCTCATCACGCTCCCGCATCGCTAGACCACCGGTACGGATCTGAATAAAAAAGAAATCACTATCGCTAAACGCCTCTGCTTTATCCGTGGTATAGACAAACTCTTCAACTTCTGGATAGGCTTCACGCAGAACAATTTCGGTCGCTAAAGCATTCGAAGCCTGGCGCTGTTCATCAATATCATAGAAAGTAATTTTACTGAGTGGAAAGTTCTCTTTCTCTGCAATCAAGCTATTGATCATACCTAATGTATAGGTACTACCCGCTCCAACGATGGTGAGTTTTTGTTTTTTCATGCTGTTATCCTCATTCTGTAACCTGCCATTTTGTATTGTTAAAGTATCAAATAAACAATACATTAGTAATACATATAAGGCTGTTTTTTGATCTGCACAGCATTAATCTGTCGAAAATGTATTTTAAATGTATTAACGATCACAGTTTTGCTATCATGGCTAGCATTAATGGAAGGAGGACTTGCGTGGACAAACCAAGATATTTACAGATTGCCGATCAATTGCTCGCAGGTATCAAAAATGGTGAATATAAACCGGGAACACTGCTCCCCACAGAAGCAATACTACAAAATACATTTTCGGTGAGCCGGGTGACGATTCGTAAAGCCATGGAGATCTTGGTTGAACAAGATTTACTTGTCCGTGTCAGAGGGAGTGGTACTTACGTCAAAGCAGCAAAAACTCAACATAATGCCTTTGAGTTAAGCGGATTTATTGAAGAAGTGTCAGCACAAGGCAGAGAACCGTCTTCGCAAGTGATCACATTTGAAATTCAACCCTGCAATGCTTCAATTGCCCAAAAATTACAACTAGAAGAAGGGCAACTTATCTATGCCGTACAACGCTTACGTTTGATAGATAAGGAACCGGAAATTTTAGAGTGCACTTATTTACCGGTCGAGATGTTTACCGACTTAAGTTTAGAAGTGATGCAAACCTCAAAATACGATTATATTGAGAATCAAAAAGGACTGACGATAGCCTTAAGCCGACAAGTGGTTTGGCCAGATACACTGACCGAAAATTTGGCTTGTTTACTTAATAGCGAGGTGGGAGCCCCTATCCTTCGCGTCGAATCGGTGGGTGAATTAGTTGATGGTCGACCGTTTGAATTTACCATCAACTATTTTAGACTCCATCAACACAGCTTTGAGTTTGTTGCACATCGTCATCAGCACTAACGATGTGGAATATATTGGGTGTACTAGCACACGGTAAGTTTTATGCGAGTAGGAAAACCCTACTACTATTAATATTCATAATAGCAGTAGGACATTAGTCAATATCTATCGCCGAGTATTGACTCAATGGCTCTATTTCTGCCAATAACCATGTTATGGCTAATAGATCTGCACTCCCACCCGGACTTAAGTTTCTCTTGATTAACTCTCTGTCAAAGTCAATTAATTTTCCTTCAAACTGAGGGTCAAGCCAACCGCCATGCATTAATAGTTTTTTTGACATATTCTGAACATAACGTAAACCATGCATACCGCCACGAGATACCACATTAGTGTCTTGATTATAGGCCATAAGAGTAACAAGGCTCTGCCAGAGAGCTTCTTCGGCTGAAGCCCCCTCAGAGAGGGCGGTTTGATATGCTGGTAAACTATAAGTCAGTACCGTTTGATATCCCCGCGCCGCTTCTCCTCGGGCACCAGTTAAGCCAAATTCTCGATATAACCTTTGTCCGTGAGTATGCACCTTAGTTGAATCATCCAATTCTCGCACAATCAATAAAGAACAACTCTGTTTTATAACTTGACTAATATAATTCGCATCAATTGTGATACCTTTACCAACCAACCATCCCACTGCGCCACATACCAGCCCAAGAGAAAATATCATCCCTTTATGAGTATTAACTCCACTCGTGGCGTTAAACATTGCATTTTCAGCTTTCAAGCCAATGGGACGCAACACATCGATCAGACTCTCAACTGAACATTGAGAATGCTCAAAGCCTGCATAAAGAAAATCATTTAAAAAAGGTCGTATTGCATCCGCGCTGGCTTCAAACAAAGCGACATCCATGTCTGAGTGTGAACCATTATTTATCAAATCCACTAATCCAGGTTTAGGTGAAAGGTGAACTTCGACCAGCATAGAATGATAAGCAAGCTCTGCAATTAATGAAAATAGATGAGCTTTTCCTCTCACTCGCGGATTAACCTGTGTTAAATTGCCGACATCCTGATCGAGCAATAATTTAAGAGCAACATTGGTCATGGCACACCATCGCCTCGATATAAGATACTAAGGTTTGTACATCATGACGACGAGAGCGGGCACAAACTACCGCATCGTTATCACAGATATAGCATGTACGCCTTGCCATGCCCTGTCCTTTTCTTGAGATAACTTTTCCATTTACATCAATTATATCTATATCCATAACTCGTCCTAAGCGGTGCTGGTTTTCTATCGCTATCATGACACGCTTTAGGGCGATGGCTTCTGATACTCTCACCGAAAAAATGGCTTCAGGGCCCGTCAATTGGAATAACAACTGACGCCCTTCAATCCGCCACCCTTTTTTAATACAAGCTTCCTGAATGGCTTGTACTCCTTGATCAAATATCAACTTCGTACAATCCGTCATTTTTAGTGGACCCGGCATATTGACGGAAAACGAGACTAAAGGAAGAGAGTAGCGTTTCAGCCACTCTGCTTGTCGTTGCACCCGAGCTTCTTTGTTCGCCAACACTTGGTCGAGGCTCACAGTTTGCCCATAATCAAGACTCATACCATTTTTACCTTTTTGATCACATCAATGACTGAGCCATCTCGATAGCGTATATAACCAACGACTTGTTCTTCATATTCAATCGGCTCAGCTGTGCCGGTTAGCAATTGAGCTCTAACCATTAACGCTTCGATATCGAAAACAGGAAGACCTGACTTTAATAACCTCGCTTTAATTTCAGGCCGCAGTGGGTTAACTGCAATACCGTGATCTGTTACTAATACATCAATTGACTGCCCGGGCGTAACGACATTTAGGACTTGCTCAACGACTGTTGGAATCCGCCCTCGTACCAATGGGGCAACGACCACCGCTAGATTAGCACCAGCGGCTGCATCGCAATGACCACCAGATGCGCCTCGTATGACACCATCAGAACCAGTAATCACATTTACATTGAAGTTAACATCAATCTCAAGTGCACTAAGAACGACAAGATCGAGTCGATCCACAACAGCTCCTTTCGAAGAAGGATTAGCATATTCATTGGCTGAGATTTCTACGTGATTTACGTTACGAGCAAGTGAATCGACGGCTCCTGAATCAAAACATTGAACATCGAGCAGATTACGAATTAAGCCTTTTTCGTACATTGATACCATAGTCGAGGTGATGCCACCTAACCCAAACTCCGCGGTAATCCCCGTCTTTTCCATACTCTTTTCTAAAAAACGGGTTACCGCCAAAGAAGCGCCACCAGACCCCGTCTGTACCGTAAAATCTTGTTTAAAATAACCGGAGTGAATGATCACATCTGCAGCTCGTTTCGCAATTAACAACTCACGAGGATTAGTGGTTAAACGAGTTTCTCCGCCACCAATCTTACTGGCATCACCCACTTCCTCAACTTGAACGATCAGATCCACTGTGTCTTGACTAATTGAAGCCGGATGATTGGGATAATCAACTAGAGATTCGGTCAATACCACAACTTGATTCGCATGTTGCGCATCAATTTTTGCGTATCCAAGTGAACCACAACGTGATTGGCCATGCATCCCATTTGCATTACCAAATTCATCGCAGCATGGAACCCCGATAAATGCGATATCGATCTTCAATTCGCCCGTTTTGATAAGATGAACACGTCCACCATGAGAATGGATATGCACCGGTTGTTTAAGAATCCCTTGTGAAATGGCTTCTCCAAGTTCTCCCCGTATACCCGATGTATAGATCCGACTAATCACCCCATTTTTAATGTGATTAACCAATGGTGAATGAACACTGGTTAAGGAACTAGAAGCTAACGTTAAATTTTTAAACCCCATATTCGCAATGGTTTCTAAGACTAAATTAACGACTTTATCCCCGCCACGAAAGGCATGATGGAAAGAAATTGTCATACCATCTTTAAGTCCAGCTTTGATAATAGCTTGAGATAAATCAGGTTGTAATTTTCTAGATAGGTTTATGTTTGCTTCATTAAGGTGTGGTGTTAAGGTATTTGCTCCTGAAAACAACGTCATTGTTTCAGGCAATGATAATGAGGTGTATGGTTCCATTTTTTTCATGATCTAGCCCTACTCTTTAATCCCAGATTGTGCTTTTTGTAATGTCCAACGAGCTCGTTCAATGATTGGCCCATCGACCATTTTTCCATTGAGAGAAACAACACCAAGCCCTTGGGCTTGCGCTTCTTCTGCAGCTTCTATCACTTGAGTTGCATAATTAACTTCTTTTTGGGTTGGAGCAAAAACATTATGAAGTAACTCGATTTGTCTTGGATTAATGAGCGACTTACCATCAAAGCCTAGTGTTTTAATATGTTCAGCTTCATTGATAAATCCTGATTCATTATTGGCATCAGAATAAACCGTGTCAAAAGCCATGATCCCAGCAGCACGAGCCGCTTGTAATATTGAGCAACGAGCAAATAATAATTCAACACCTTCGGGCGTTCGCTGTGTTTTTAGATCTCGTACATAATCTTCAGCACCCAGCGCAATACCAATTAAACGAGGCGAGGCTTGTGCGATACCAATGGCATTATTGACGCCTTTTGCACTCTCTATTGCAGCCATCATTCTGGTACTCCCTACTGCTCGTCCGCAGACACGTTCGATATCTTCTATACAGCGTTCCATTTCCAAAACATCCTCTGCGTTGTCTGTTTTGGGTAAGCGGACAACATCAACACCCGCACGAACAACAGCATGAAGATCTTTTAAACCAAACTCAGATTCAAGGGGATTTACGCGAACAACCGTCTCTATGTCTTGATAAAGTGGATGCTGTAAGGCATGAAAAACCAGCATACGAGCGGTATCTTTCTCCCGTAATGCCACCGAGTCCTCTAAATCAAACATAATGGTATCGGGCTGATAAATAAAACTATTACTCAACATGGCTGCATTTGCCCCAGGTACAAATAACATGCTACGACGCAATTTACTCATGATAATTTGCTCCATTGAATTTGGTTGTTCTCTGCTGCACGCATCACCGCGGCTTGTACACGAGCTTTAATAACACAATCTAGCGCGCCTTTATCTTCGACTTCTAAAATTGCTGACGAAACACCCATTGAACGAAGAACTTCTTGAATCAACTTTTCTATCGCTCTGCCAAACTGTTTTTGTACAGTACTATCAAGATAAATATGGATATCACCATCAGGGTTAGGTGATATACGAACTTGCAGATCACTTGACTCAAGTGTCCCTGCAAAAGCGGGTTTTATGATTTTCATTAAAATGACCTTTAACACATTGGTTAAAATAAAAGCTGGCTAATTTAAGCCGCTGCAATTTCTTCATTACGCCAAGCAAACCAAGTTGGATGCTGATGTAGATAATCTATGGAAGTAATAGGTAAAAAATAACTCAACAATTCCCACTCCCCCTTTTTTAATAGTCCTCGAACCGTAGAAGCCGAAATGGGCTGGCCAGAGGTACACTTACGCGCGACCTCTACCACATTGACCACAGGGCTAGTTAGTTCTTCTACTGTCAATCGATATTTCATTTGCTGATTATAATAATTAGTAACCATACACTCTGGTTCACTACCTACAAATCGATGAGTAATTCCTAGTGCTGGTGCAATATGATGACGAAATAAATTGAGGTCAATTGCCGTATGGCAATAATCAATTAAGCACTTATCTTTAATAAAATAGGTGGGGAATGTTGCTTTTGAAATGATATAGTTAGAACTTTTATGTAAAGTAATATTGGTAATATTTTCCGTTCCCATCACTATCATATTAAAACGATCAGTATAAGAAAAACCGCAGCCTTCTTCACTCACGATAAAAACATGCAACCAATCACATTGAGCTGCGGCCACCTCAACCAAATATTGATGTCCTAAGGTAAAAGGGTTAGCATTCATCACAATGCTTCCTATTTTCTTTCCTGTTTTTTTATCTTTTTTTAATTCATTAATAAAATTACTTAAATTGGTTTGACTATTTTCCATCAAAACTAATTTATCATCAGCATACGCAATAGGGTAAAAACCAGAGTTTCGAAATAATTTTATATTT